>CALHQU010000068.1 GCA_938038145.1 uncultured Candidatus Saccharibacteria bacterium | reverse complement strand
TCCGTCAAGCCACGGCCGAGCCTCAAAAACGTTAATCTTTTTTCTTGTCTAATTTATCCAGCTTGAAAAAGTGCACAATCGCATACACCACAAAGGCCACCGCTAGCAGTGTAATCAGCGAACTGACAAACGCGCCGTAGAGAAATTCAGCTTTGCGACCAGCAATTTCGACGGTAAACGATGCCGCCTGCAAGCCTTTTTGCGAACCGACGATCAACTGTACTAGCGGGTCGATGAACGCCGTCACCAGCTTTTTGACCGTATCGCCAGCTGCCGTACCAATTGCCAAACCAACCGCCAAGCCGACCACGCCTTGCTCGCGAATGAAATTGATGAAGCCGCCCATATGGGTGTCTTTAACTATTGTTTGCGCCAATTTTTTGTCGGCTAGCTTTTTGGCAGCTGATTTTTTGGCTTTTTTGACTGTTTCTGATGGCATTTAGCCTCCTTTAACTGTTTGGTTATAACCTGGTTTCTTGTGATAAATCGCTTTGTAATTATTTATTCCTCAACCTTACAACGTAACCTTACAAGCGCTCTGGCGCCGCGATTCCCAAAATCGTCAGCCCCGCCTTCAAAATATCAGCGTACACCGCCACTATACCGACGCGGTGTGCTTCTTTGTCGCTGCCGACGACTTGATTTTTCTCGTAATAACGATTGAACTCCTGCGCCAACTCGAACAGGTAGGCGCAAATATGATGCGGCTCCAGACCCTGCGCTGCTTGCTCAACAGTCTCGCGATACTCGCTGAGCTTGCGGATAAGCGTACGGTCTTCATCGTACATAACCTGCGGAAATACCGGTGTTTGTGCGCTTTTTTCGAGAATACGCCGCGCCCGAGCATGAGCGTACTGCAGATAACTTCCGGTGTTACCCGTCAAACTGACCGCTTCGTTGATGTCGAACACTACGTCGCTGCCGATTTTGACTTTCAGGAATTGGTAGCGCAGCGCGCCCGCCACGATTTCCTCGGAAGCATCGCCGCCGTGCGCCGCGATTGCCTTGGCAAATTCATTAAACAACCACTCAATCGTCACCACTTCGCCAGTGCGCGAGCTCATTTTGCCGGTACTCAATTTCACCAAACCGGTCGCGTAATTGAATAATTTACCCTTGAGCTCAGGGATCGCTAATTCGCTCGCGGCAATCACACCGCGGAAATACGCCGCCTGCTCTTCGCCATTGACAGTAATCGACAAGTCCAAGTTTGGATAATCTTGATGCTTCAGCTGGATTAAACCCATATCGTGCGCACCGTACAACCCGTTGCCGTGCGAACCGATGAAGATATTGTCGAACGAGCCGTATTTGCTGCCCTCGAAAATATAGGCGCCGTCCGATTTTTTGAACACTTCGGGCGTTTTTTCAATGATCAAGGCCTTGCCCAGCTCTTCGGTTTCGCTCTCGGCGTAGCGCCGCTCAATCGGCACATTGCCCAGCCGCGCCACGTTGGCATCGATTTCGTCATAGCTCCACTGCTTGCAGGTTTCGTAAACTTGCTTATAAATCGGATCATCCAAAATGAACGATTGCTTGGCTAATTCATCAATTTCCGCCCGCGCTGCTGGCGATTCTTTGGCAGCCTTCGAACCCTCGACGTACATGCGGCTCATGAATTCGTTGCGCTTTTCCGGCGGAATTTCGTCTAGTTTCGCCGGGTCGCGGTCGATTTCGCGCAAAATCGCCCACATGCTTTTGCCGACATGCGTACCGACATCGCCGTGATAACTGACTCGGTGCACCGCTGCGCCGCTGACCGCCAGCAGGTTCGCCATGGTGTCCGCCAGCGTCGAATTGAGGGCGTGCCCGATGTGCATGGCTTTGAACGGATTCGGACAATTGGTTTCAATTACAACCGTCTGACCAGCACGCTTCGTCGTTGGCTCTTTTTTCAAAGAATTTAGAATGGATTGATCGCTCAGTTTTACATTGATAAAACCTGGACCAGCCACGCTTACTTCGCTAAAATCTTCTTCCTTGCGCAGATTTTCAGCAATCATCTCCGCAATTTCACGCGGATTCTTCCCTAGTGGCTTAGCCAATTGCAACGCCACATTTGTAGCAAAGTCACCAAACTTCGGATCAGGACGCGTCAATTGTACCGATATATCTTGATCAAAAAGTTGCTTCACTACTTGAGAAATAATCTGTTCCATACTGTCCAGTATACAACAGAGGTGAACTATTATCTAGCTAAATCTCTACGCAGTTTCGTCAAGTTCTTCCAGTTCCAGACTTAATTTCGTCGCCGAACTTGGGCTAGATCCTTTCACGTGTTGCAATACATATGTCAATGCCGACATATCATCTCGGCTCAATACGCCTTCGGTAAGTCCGTGAATATCTTTTTCTTCAGCCATTTTATTCCTTTTTGTTTTAATTTTTTATACAGTAAAATGATATCACATTATTTTTATTTTGTCAATAACTATAACCTTGCGACCACTTACTTGGCTTTATTTTTATCTGATCGACGCTTATATTCTTCCGCTATAACCCTACCTATTTCGCTGTCTTTTAAGTACTCTTTGCATGACGATAATAAACGCTCGGATACGTCAGAGTCCTTCATCTTTAGCGCCTTCCTATATGAATTGCTAAACGCCGCAAACATACCGTCTTCATCTTTCATGACCCTAATAGTAAGTTTCTTGTCCTCTGACGATACGTAAACAAATATCAAGTCTGCGCCAGATTTCAATGCCGTATGAATCGCTGCAGAGCCCATTTCACTGCGAGGCTTTGAACCTACTGAGTCATCCGCTGAATATCCAGCCAAAACCAAAGATCCACCATCCTCAACAAATTTAACCGCTTCTTCGTAATGGTCTGTTGAAAAGTGAACCGGTTTTTTACTCTTTTTATCTACCCATTCATATGGCACACCAAAAAAGTTTTTAGCGCCAAACGCAAGATACTGTATAGCTTCTAAGTTGATTCCGCCAACACCCTTCTTAATCCAATCTCTATTAGTCGACGCTACGCCAATATTAATTTTGTTCAACAAAGACGCTAAGTAACTAGCCGTAGGGACATCTTCTCCATTGAAATGTGTTGGCGCTATAGCACTTCCTTTGCCTTCTTCTTTGGCCTTTTTGGCGGCTTCAATTAAGATATCTTCGCCAATTATTTCAACTTCCTTTTTGCCATGCATTAAGCCCATCAATAGCTTAAGTCCAGAGGAAAGCCGAACGTCTGTTTCTGGTAATCCCAATTCTTCTCCAGCTGCCTCAAGTTTTTCTACCGCCGAATTGTTAGTTAATCCAAAAGGTTTGATGTGATTTTCTCGTCTACCACGCACCCATTTCTTAAGAGAACCAAGCGCAACCGACAGAGAAAACCCTCTCTGTGGCTCAGTTTCTTTCATAGCCTCAGATCCTGAAAAAGTCTCAATTGTTTTCATGATACTCTTAATTATACAACATAATTGGCTATTCTGTCAATAGTAAAACGCTGCTCGAAACTCTATTCGCAACCGTCACAAATAGTCAAACTTGCTGGGTCAACTGGTGCCGCAACAGTGCCGTTCGACTTTGCTTGATCGTCAGCCGCTTCCTGCGCCGCTTTAAGAGCTGCGTCAATAGCACTCAATTTTTCTTCCAAAGTCATGTCATCAGTAATAATCTGATTTGCATTCATTTTCATTTTCCCCTATATTTAGTAGTTACTTAACTAATTTTACGCTAGATATAGTGCTTATGCAATAAAATGCAGCCAATTGCCCGTTGTAGTTTTTTCATCAAGTTCGCCAATTGGCGCAACGTATATTTGCGGATTCTGGCAACGCGGCATAAAATCAGCCAGCTTCTCTTTATAAGCCGCCATTGCCGCCTCTTTCTCAGATTCTGGAAGTTCAGTCACATTAGTTTTTAAGAAAACTGCTCGCTTTTTATCATCCCAAACCACAAATTCCGCCTTACCGTTTCGAAACGCATTTTCTGAATGGCGCGCAGTCGGCTCTGATATCCAAATTATAGAATTGCCAAAACGCGCAAAGTGCAGCGGCGTCACCAAAGGAGTTCTATCAACATTCACCGTTGCCAACGCACCAACTTCGACTGTATCTAATATTTCTTTCGCTAATTCGTTCATATCATCAACTCCCATTATTTCGTGGTATTAACTTCGTAACTAGTGTTTGTGCTTTCAAAGAAATTCACCAATTCCAGCGTATCGTTGGCGGCTGCCATCCATTTGGCTGGATTTGGCACGTTATATTCAGGCTCAAAACCTAATTCTTGCAAGCGTCGGTCGGTCATATGCATAACATACTGGTTGACATAATCAGCATTCAATCCCAAAATTCCCTTTGGTAGCATATCCTTATTGTAAGCCTTCTCAAGCTCCACTGCCTGCAAAATCAAGTTGCGGATTTCTTCTGCGAATTCCTGTGTTTGCAATTCTGGGTTCTCGTCCAAAATTGTCAAAAGCAAATTGATACCAAACGTCAAGTGAAGATTTTCGTCGCGAGTAATCCAGTCCAGTAGTGAGCCAACATTGCGCAACAAATTACGCTGGCGAAAACTCATGCCAACCATAAAGCCCGAATAGAACCAAATTCCCTCCAGCACGATGTTATACGCCACCAAAGACCTAACAAAGTCCTTCTTACCTTCCAGCGAATAAATATCCAAATTCGGATCAAGCATCACGTCCAAATGCTTATTCTGGAAGTCAGCCTTATCCGCCAATGATTTTTTACCAAAGCCCGCAGCATAAATTTCCTTGCGATCAAACGGAAATGTCTCAATAATGTACTCAAACGTCATGAAGTGATTGGCTTCTTCCCACATCTGTTTTGATAAATATAGTTGAGCTTCCGCCGCGTTCACATATGGATAAATACCGAACGCCAACGATTTATTAATCAACAGCTCGTTTGGGTTCAAATAGCTAATAACCGTTTTCAATGCATGCTTTTCATCATCTGACAATTTTTCAAAATCCGCCAAATCTTGCACTAATTGAACTTCATTTGGAAACCACGTGTTAGCCACTGCTTGATTATAAAGATCATACGCCCAAGGGTAACGAATTGGGTGAAGTGACAATCCATCGCGTAATCCTGAACCTAAAATTCCCATCTTAATTTCCTCCTTATTTATTAATTTTCGCAAATCCAAATCCGCGCACTTTACTATTTGTGCGGACTTTTTGTTCTGCAATTTTATCAACTGAAACTGTCGTCTGCTCCGACTGATGACGCGGCTTAACGTGTAGATAATATGTCGTTTTCAAGCCACGTTTCCACGCTTCCGAATAAATCTTCACATATTCATCAATATCTCGCGTCTCCAGATACATATTTCGAGAAATCGCCTGATCGACCCACTTCTGAGCCCTAGCCGCCACCTCAATAAACGCATACGGACTGAGTTGGAAACTTGTTTTATAAACATCCTTGATATTCTGAGGAATGCCGTCAATATCTTGAATATCGCCTTGCGCCGCAAAAATCTCATCCTTCAAATCGTCCCACAAACCAAGCTTCTTCAAATCGCGAACTAAATTATGGTTCACTTCCAAAAACTTACCGTTCAAAGTCGAGCGACTGAAAATCTGCGCAAATTGCGGATCAATTCCAGGAGTCGTTCCCGCCACGTGACCAATGTTAGCCGTCGGCGCAATTGCCATAAGAGTCGCATTTCGCATCCCCTTCTTCACCTTCTTTCGCAAGCTATCCCAGTCTAGTCGCGTCTTTTGGTCTATTTTCACCTTCACGCCGCGATCTTTCGATAGCTTATCAACCGTATCAATTGGAAGAAGACCCTTACTCCAACCGCTGCCTGCGAATGTTGGATAGCTGCCTAATTCCTTCGCCAGGTCAGCCGATTGGTCAATGGCGTGATAGCTAATGAACTCTGTCAATTGATCAACCAAATCGTAAGATTCTTTTGATTCGTAGCAATAGCCCAACTTCTCCAACACGTCAGAAAGACCCATAATCCCGAGGCCAATCGCTCGAGTTTGCTGATTCGAATGCATCGCTTCTGGAATTGGCGTTTGAGTGATGTCACACAAATTGTCCAATTGTCGTACCGCCGCACGAGCCGCTTCTTTCAATCTATCCCAATCCCAAGTCTTATCCTCGCTAAGAAACGCCGACAAATTGATACTCACCAAGTTACACGTCGCAATGTTGTTTTTATCCTGCGGCAATGTAATTTCCGTACACAAGTTACTGAGGTGAATCGTACCCGTATTGTTATTCAATGCTCGCACGTTAATCGTGTCTTTCCAAGTTAGCCACGGATGTGATGTCGCTTGCAGGCTAGTCAAAATGCGCTTAAATTGCTGACGAGCTGGAACTTTATCAAACGTACGCAATTTTCCAGCTTCCGCCATCTTGATATATTCTTTATATCGCGCCGAAAACGCCTCACCATATAATTCCGTCAAATCTGGAGTTTCTGCTGGATCAAACAAATACCAATCTTGGTCTTTTTCTACTCGCTTCATGAATTCGTCAGAGATAAATACCGCGGTGTTTGCAAATCTGGTTCTTAGATATGGATCACCAGAGTTTTGACGAAGATCGACAAATTGATCAAAATTCAGATGCCAGTTTTCCATATAAATTGCAGCCGCACCAGCCTTTTTACCCTTACGAGAAACCGCAAAAAGCGCCGTATCAATCATCTTCATAAATGGAATTGGGCCAGTCGATTCAGTATTGGTGGTTTTAACTGGACTACCTGCCGCACGTAACTTTGTAAAGCCAATGCCAATTCCGCCCGTACCTTTAGCAATCCACATTGTGTCGCGAACAGCCTTAGCAATTGATTCCATATCATCATCGACATTAAGCAAGAAGCAGTTGCTAAGTTGTGGGAACGAACCGCCAGCATTAACTCGCGTTGAGCCGCCTGGGACGTACTCCAAATTGCTCATGTGATTATAAAACTCAATCGCCGCAGCTGTTGGGTCAGATTCGTTATAACTAAGCCCCATAGCGATACGCATATGCGTAAACTGAGGTGTTTCAATTGGCGAGCCGTTTTGCTTGCGAAGAGCATAACGATTTTTATTGGTCACCACGCCCAAATATTTACTCAAATCATCACGTGCTGGATCAAGTTCCGCCGCCAGCTTTTTCAAGTCAAATCGACCGTCAGCCATACGCTTATCCAGCAATCCTTCTTTTACCGCCGCCTTAACAAATTTCGGAAATTCGCGCGCATGAAGCTTTTTCAATTCTTCCGCCGTTTCATAATCGCCCAAAATCTGCTTATAGACAGTTTTTAGTAGCAATCGTGCCGCGATTTTATCGTAATCTGGATCATCTTTAACATTTTGGAGCACCGTTTGAATAACCGCCTCGTCCAATTGCTCGGTTGTAATTCCATCAAATAATGTCAGTTGCAATTCGGTCGCAACTTGAACGACCTTAGAGATTTGGTCTGGCAAACCTTCGCACGCCTTTAAAATAGCCGTGTTAATTTTATTAGCATCAAACGGTTCTTTCGTTCCGTCGCGTTTGACTACGTTAATTTCTTTCACATACCCTCCTTAATTTCCCCTCTTAAAAACAAACCACCAACACCTCATCTGGTGGCTTATCTTTGTAGCTTGTGTTTTTGTTTATTTATGGGCTCGCTATATATATAGCGTACAATAATAATTGTAGCCGCTATATCTAGTGTTTTGCAAGCTATTTAGTAAAAATTACAACCTATTTTTGCTATAATCAGATACAGTATGAAATTTGCCTCAATACGCGACGCCACTTATTTTTTGGACGAGTTAATCGCCCATCCGCCCGAAAAACATAATCGGCTGGTATATGTAGCGCATATTTTGGAAACCCTTGGTAGTCCGCAAAATCAAATTCCCGCCATCCACATCGCTGGCACCTCCGGTAAGGGTTCGACTGCTTATTATGCTACCAGTTTACTGAACCGGGCTGGCTATACCACTGGTACATTAGTGTCGCCGCATATTGCCAGCGTCGCCGAGCGCTCGCTCATCAACGGACAGCCACTGCCTGAACAAGAATATTTGCATTATTTTCAAGCGTTTGCCAATCTTTACACAGTACACAGCCTGCATCTATCGTATTTTGAATTTTTGACGATTTTTAGTTTTTGGCTATTTAGGAAAATAGACGTTGATTATATCATAATTGAGGTTGGGATTGGCGGTCGGCTAGATACAACCAACGTGATTTTCCGTTCGCCAACTGTACGCGTCATCACTGATATCGGACTAGACCATACGGAATTATTAGGCAATA
>CALHQU010000067.1 GCA_938038145.1 uncultured Candidatus Saccharibacteria bacterium | reverse complement strand
GAACTAATTGCTCTCCACATTTTTCACAGTATACAACTGGAATAGGGCAACCCCAATAGCGTTGACGAGAAATCAACCAGTCGCGCATTTTATACGTGGTTTTGCTTCGTCCGGAATTCTGCTGCTCCAGCCACGCAACAATTTGCTCGCGAGCATCCTCACTCCTAGTTCCATTAAATTGTCCGGAATTTATCAACTCACCTTCACCAGAATAACAGCCAGTATCGGCTGAATGCTCAGGCTTATCAATAACCTGGATAATCGGCAAGTCAAACTTCTCGGCAAACGCAAAATCGCGCTCGTCGTGTGCTGGTACAGCCATGACTGCGCCGGTTCCATAGCCGCCCAAAACATAATCCGCCACCCAAATCGGCAATTTTTGACCATTAACTGGGTTTATGACATAACTGCCAGTAAATACGCCTGTTTTCTCTTTATTCTCTTGACGTTCAACATCAGATTTTTGTTGCGAAGCTTGGACATACGCTTCAACCTTTTCGCGCGTATCAGAATTGACCAACTGAGGAATCAGAGGATGCTCCGGCGCCAAAGCTACATACGTCGCGCCAAATAACGTGTCAGGACGAGTTGTGAAAACTGTAATCTTGGAATCTTGACCGCTAACCGCAAACTCAACTTCCGCGCCGACCGATCGACCAATCCAATTCTTCTGCATGGTTTTAACCATTTCCGTCCAATCAAGCGCATCGGTTGCCTCTAAAATTTCATCTGCATACGCCGTAATTCGGAAAAACCACTGCTTGAGATTTCGCTTGGTCACAGGATTACCGCAGCGCCAACATTTGCCACCTTCAACCTGTTCGTTAGCAAGCACTGTGTTATCAGTTTCGCACCACCATTGCGGCTGCTCTTTTTGATATGCCAAATCGTGCTTGTATAATTGCGTAAAAATCCACTGAGTCCATTTGTAATATTCTGGATCGGCTGTAGAAATTTCTTTTGTCCAATCATAACTAAACCCAAGTCGCTTCAATTGTTCCTTAAAGTGAACTTTCGCCTCATCGTGCGCTACACGTGGCGTTTTTCCGACTTTAATAGCGTAATTTTCAACCGGCAGACCAAAGCTGTCCCAGCCGATTGGATGATAGACATTATAACCCTGCTGACGCTTGAATCGTGCCTTGATATCGGCAAATTGAAAAGTACGACCGTGGCCAATGTGAATTCCCGCCCCCGTAATCCCCGGAAGCATACTCAAACTGTAATACTTCGGTCGGGTCGTGTCATTAAAATCGACCGCGTAAGTACCGTCAGCCTCCCATTTGTTTTGCCATTTTTGTTCAATTTCTGTCGGATTATAGCGTCTCATATCTGTAATTATAGCAAATAATCCCGCTCATTACGAACGGGATTATTATTAAGCAATTAAGCTATCGTCTAGTCGATGTTGATGACAATCCGCTCGAATATCCGCTCATAAAACCTTCTACAAACTCTTTCAAGCTTTCAGCGTCCGACGGCGCCTTAATTTCCTCAGACTTGTTCATATTAATGTCAAATGAAATTTCTACAGAAGCCTTCTTGCCATCACCTTTCAACTCCAAGGCTTTCAGTTCATGAGACGACCTATCAACCCACACCTTCAATGAAGCTGTGTCAATAGATGATGATGTACTACTCTTATAGTCATTAGATTTTCCACACTTGCCGAGCGCCTTGCCTGCTGATGAATTTTTAAACTCATCATTAAATTTCGACAATTTGCTGTTATCACCCTGCAGCTCAAAACCACGCCCACCATTACGATCACTAATCTTTGAATCTTTTATAGTGAAGAAGCTATTCTTTCGATAAAGTTGAGCTACTTCCTTACGTGCACTTTCGTCACTTTGAATTTTCTTCAGAGCGTTAATTCCACACTTGTATTCGCTACCGATTTCATCTGGAGAAATCTTCATCCACGTATTGCTCATTTTATCTATCTCAGAGCTCATCTTTCTCAAAGTCTGATCACGGTAAGTTTCTATTTGAGCCCTTGATGCCTTGCCGCCAGAAGAAGACTCCATAACTATTTCAAGCAAAGTGCCATACAAATCCTTAAAATTATTTATCTTCACGTATATCGTCCCGTCATCACCAAGAACCATATCACCATCTAGTGGAATACTCTTTTCGACCCCTTTGATATTAAGCTTAGCGTCAATATTCGCCTTTGATTTTCCCGACTCAGTAGCAGTCTTTACGTTTAGCTCTATTTTTCCTTGGTCGCGCATGTCAATAACTACCTTACCGTCGGCAGTCATCTTCTTTGCCATAATAGCATTAGACACAGCGTCCGTAACCATCTTTTCTGGATTCTGCCACCACAAGAAATAAACTAACACAGCAGAAATAATAGCAATAAGAGCTATAACTCCCAGCACTACACCAATTATCAATCCCGTTTTCTTCTTTTTTGGTTGCATCGGTACGCCGTTATATTGCGGCTGCGGTGCAGGTTGATTACCCTGATCCATACTCCCCCTTGTTTTATATACCTTGAATTTAATATATCACATTAATCTTTAAATTGTGAGAAAAATTGGTTTTTCCTAGCAATCCACTCCGGCGTTTGCCTGACCAAGTATTTATCGTCCTCAGTGCTATGAAGGTTGATTTTTATAGACTCCTCTAGCCATACGCCGCCGCTCGAACCCTTAAACAGAGCAACGCCTTCAGATTTCAATTTGTCTCGCACGAAAGACCCAGCCTCGATGGCATTCTTACACTCCTTCACCTGACAGCCTCTTTGGCGCGCAGCTGGCGCTAAATATTGATTAGCTTTCTCACCGACCGTCACAACCCAATCCAACAAATCCGGGCTACAATGAGAACCAAGTTCAGCGTGAGCTTGCTCGAAAATCCCCTTTAAGCCATTCATATTGCCAAGTACAGCAATGCGCTGCGGAGTTTCAATTCGATATAAAGACTGTAAAGCCGCCAAAGCAGTCAACGGCGTCGAACTATAACTATCATCAATCAACCAAGTGTTATCCGCGCCCTTCAGTAAATTCATCCTGCCAGGCAGTGGACGCAAATTTTCTATGCCCTTTTTTATATTCTCCTCAGTTTCACCAAACGCATAACCAATAGCTGCCGCCACGATCGCTGGACGAATATTATGCTCACCAATTAGCTTAACATTGACTTCTAGCCCATTAGGATTTTCCGGCGACATAATAAAGCCGTGATGTCCGTCTTTCAGAGAAAAATTACGATCGTCAAAATTATACTCCGCCACGGGATCACTTCCGTAAGTAGTGATATTAGGATTTGTCAAAAAGCTAGCAAAACGCCCGTCAATGTCATCACGATTTATCATCGCCATTCGCGAGAAATTCGCCAGCGAAATCATCTCATTCGCCACTTCCTCCAAGGAATATTCAACCTGCATTCGACCATTCGTCACAGAAGTTACAACCGTAATATCCGGCACGACGTAAGCCTTAAACCAGTCGTTATAGCCAAGTTCCTTTGGATTAAATTCCTGAACAATCACTTGGACTTCCGGTTTTTCGGCCTTAATTCTCTTCTTTACGGCGCGCATCACTTTCCACCATTTGAAGAAGCCTTTTTCAGGCATTTTTACACCCATCATCTGAAGGAAAACGTCAGCTTTCGTCTTCGGCTCTTCATTGCGAAGCTGAATATCAAATTGTTGCGCCAAAACCGTACCGATAGCTATTTTTGCACTAGCCTTTCCGGCGCTACCAGTTATCGCCACAAGCTTCACATCTGGATGAACAGCAAAAAATTCTCGCACTAATTTTGCTAGTTTTTCTTCCCTTTTTTTTGAAACAGTAACCATAACTATATCATACCATAAGCATTATAGAAGAGCTGCTACGCGCCCACCCGGGGCATATTTGAATGTGTGTTTGTCTTTCAATTGGCAAGCATAGGAGAATGCCCCTATGCGTACCAGCTCATGTTTAATTATGCATTATCGCCAAAAAAAACACAAGCATCATTTCTCATTTACATATTCTGGCAAAACTTTCCCAGCTAAAGCTACCGCCATCAAAACTGCAAATCCACACATAATTGACGGAATTCCAATAATAGTCGATGGATCGATGATATTGACAAACGTCGTAGGCGCCATAAATAGAACATACCCCACAATCAACGAACCTAGAGAACGCCGAATGTGTTTGCTGGAGGTTTTGCTACTAACATACGCATAAGCAATTGCTGCAAATAATAGGCCGTAATAATACAAACCATACCACATTCCGACGCCCGGCTGGTTTTCAAAAATCACATAATTACCCAGGCAAGCCCCAGACTTAATTCCGTTAGCCTCCAATAGAAAATAGCTAATAAACACTGCAGCAAAAGTATAACCAAGCACAGGAATCCACCGCCTATTATCGCCAGAAATTTTATATATCAAATGAATACCCAGAGGCGGAAGCATAGTAATTGCAATATAGCCAAGTTTAGCCCAGCCGAGATTATCCAGAAGAATCGCACCTTCACAAACATTATATTCAGCCCATTGAAACAGCGCCAAACAAATCAACAGCATAATCACAATCTTCGTCACAGCATTCAATTTATATTTCCAAAAAGTATATATTGCCAGAATAATTTCAATTGTCAACGTCGCCAGCATTACTGCTGGAGAAAAACAGTAGAGTCTCGGTTTTTTAATCTTATCCATGCGTAAATTATACATTAATTCATCCCGCGTTTTCTATCATCCTCAACAGTTCTTCTTCGTCAATGATTTTTGTGCCGTATTGCTCAGCTTTTTTCAATTTGCTAGCGCCAACCTTACCGCCAGCCACCAAATATGTCGTGTCTTTAGAAACTGCGGTTTGAAAAACTCCACCGAGATTACGAATTTTGTCCGCAGCAGCGTCGCGCCCCATAGATTTCAGAGTGCCCGTGATGACAAAACTTTTTCCACTCAAACCGCCAGATTTTTTATTGAACTGAGGAACAACACCTAGTTCGGTGAATTTATTGAGCAATTTTACATTATCCTCATCAGCAAACCACGCCACTACAGATTCGGCGACAATTTCGCCCACGCCATCAACTTGTCGTAGATCGTCAATCGTCGCTTTCGCCAAATTTTCCATACTCTCAAAATGGTTCGTCAAATCAATCGCCGTTTGCGCGCCAATATGACGAATTCCCAGACCGTACAAAAATCGCTCTAATTCTGGACTTTTTTTATCAGCAATTGCCGAGATTAACTTTTGCGCAGAAATATCAGCAAACCGATCCAGTTTCAACAAATCGTCCTTGGTGAGTGTGAAAATATCCGCCAAATCACTAACCAAGCCATTGTCAATCAAAACTTCCACGTTCTTTTCACCAAGCGTATCAATATCAAGCGCGCCCTTAGACGCGAAATGCGCCAGAGCTCGCTTCAAAATCAGCGGACCGTTAGAGCCCTTAACTCGGTAAACAGCTTCACCTTCCGGTCGCACAAATTCCAACTCCGGATATTGCCGTTTTAGCTCTGCTTCATAATCAATTGGTTCAGAATCTGCAGGTCGTAATTCCTTCAAAACATTCTCAACTTGCGGAATAATATCACCCGCTTTAAAAATCACCACAGTGTCGCCTCGCCGAATATCCAAACGCTCAATTTCATCGGCGTTATGCAAACTGGCGTGCTGCACCGTAGTTCCCGCCACTACTACTGGATCAAACACAGCCACCGGAGTCGCCGCGCCAGTTCGCCCGATAGAGATTACTATATCTCTAACAATCGTCGTAGCCTCTTCAGCCGCATACTTATAAGCCACCGCCCCACGCGGATTTTTACCCACCATACCGAGATTGTCGTATATCTCTCGATCGTTAATCTTAATAACCAGTCCGTCCGTATTAAACGGCAAGTCATGACGCTTGTCGCTCCATTCATCAACAAATTTCATCACGTAGGACAAATTATCAAAAACACTAGCCTGCTGATTGCGAGAAATCCCCAGCGCCGTCAAAGCCTCGTAAGCAAAACTATTCGTCGTAACTTCCGAACTATCATCGCGAATCACATCATATCCACGAAAATGCAACGGGCGCGCCGCCACCAGCGCAGGATCTAATTGACGAATTGTCCCCGCAGCCAAATTGCGCGGATTAGCAAATGTAGGCAACCCTAGAGATTTTTGCTTTTCATTAAGCTCCTCAAAATCTCGTTTCAGCATGACAATTTCGCCGCGAATCTCTGTTCGACCACGCAAAAAATTTTCAAAACCCGCCGCTTCACGCAGACGAAGCGGTACATTTTTAATAGTCCGAACATTATTCGTTACATCTTCGCCAACAAAACTATCGCCGCGTGTCACAGCCTGTGACAATACACCATCAACATAAATCAACGCGCACGCCAAGCCATCCATTTTTATATCCGTAAAAAATTCATGTCGCTGACCCGGTATCAATTTATCAGTTCGCTCAATCCACGCCTCAACTTCACTTTTATCGAAAACGTCATTCAAACTGACCATTCGGCGCGCGTGCTCGACTTTTTGAAAACCGTCAAGCAACTTATTTCCAACTCGCTGCGTAGGACTATCAATAGTGATCAGTTCCGGATGATCCGATTCAATTTTCTTCAGCTCATCCATCAGGCTGTCATAAACCGCATCGCTCACGCTCGGCTTGTCTAAGGTGTAATATTCGTAGCTATAACGATTTAACAGGTCTTTAATTTCGTCAATTCTTGGTTTTTTTGGTGCCACTTTCAACCACCTTTCTGTAGAACAAATAGACATACACGGAAATCATAACTATCGTTACATAAAGTAAAATCAAGCCAGTTGTTGGGACAATTGGCAACCAGTCGATACCACTAATCCACCCCTTCAGTGCGCCGTCAAGCAGAATTACCGGAATCAGAACTACCGCCCACAAAAGCACAGACAGAACAACAGCCCACGCAAATCTCAGCAAAATTCGTAATCTTCGCCCCGTCACAATATCACCCGACAAACGCAACGCGTGAAACGGATACATCCCTGGCAATGTTACGATGATCATCGCAAAAACCGTAGAAGTCGCCCAATAGACGGACATCGCCACTATTAGAATCGCCGCACCACCAGCCGCCATCAGAATCGGCGTTTGATTTAACACCCCCGAAGCATTAAGCGCGCTATAAATAATCACCGCCACTGCCGCTGGCACCATTTGAATTAGAAAAACCCCGATGACAATTATTAGCGCAATTATGGGCGATCCAGAACTGTACAAACCGTCGCGCATTTTCGGTTTTTTACCAATTAAAATAGCTCGCGTTAGCCAAACGGACGTCAGCCAAGTTAGTAGTCCCAGAAAGATTCCCGCCGCTTGCTGCACATTTCCACCAGCCGTTCCACTGCCAGAAATATAGCTAACCGCAACGCCAGAAAATAGGCTAATTGTTGTATAAATTCCGCCGAATCCATTTGACTCAGCCTGATTCATCACGTCTTTAAGTTGTTGATATGTATCTTGCGACATGACGCTGGCTAAGGCAAACGTCAATATCGACATAACGATGATTAACGCCAGGAAAGTCTTCTTATTTCGCCACACCAGACGACAGGCCTCACTTGTCAGCGACCAATATCCTGGAATTTTAAGATCTCGTTGGTAATCTCGTCGCTTAGTTAACCGAAAACTACGATGAGGTCGGCGTTGCAGAAAATTACGTCGCTGCTGATTCAATTTACTAAAGTCACGCTTAATACCAGGCCATACACCTTTTTTATGATCAGCATTTGACTTCTTAGGATTTTTGACTACTCGTTTTTTGGAGGTTTTCGTTGCCATAATTACATCTTTGTTGCATTATTTCTCAACCTTGCAATTCTGTCTTCTAGCGGTGGATGAGTGCTAAATAGTTTCGAGAAAAATCCGGGCTTCAAAGGATTATTCATGAACAAATTGGCAGTGGAAGAGCTTTGTTTTTGCATTGGTCTGCCGTATTGACGCAATTTTTCCAGCGCGCTTGCTAGCCCTTCAGTATCTCGTGTCAATAATACACCCGAAGCATCCGCCAGATATTCACGCTGCCTACTAACCGCCAATTGAGTTATCGTTGCCAAAAGCGGCGCCAATATAACCACGATCAGCCCGAGAGCATAGACAATAGGATTAACATCCCTATCACGGTCGTCACTATAAAACATCATCCTAAGCGCCAAATCTGCAAATAGCCCAATTGCGCTAACCAAACCAAAAGCAATCATACTCACGCGAATGTCGTAATTTCGCACGTGGCTCATTTCATGCGCCATAACAGCCTCCAGCTCACGCTTGTCCATAATATCTAAAAGCCCAGTGGTTGCACCAACAATAGCATGATTTGGGTCGCGACCAGTCGCAAAAGCGTTCGGAGCTGGATCGTCAATAATATAAACTTTCGGCATCGGCATACCAGAAGCGATAGACAGATTTTCCACCACTCGCCAAAGTTCAGGAGCGTCATTTTTACTAATTTCCTGAGCGCCAGTCATCATCATAGCCAACTTACCAGCTATAAAATATTGCAGCCAAGCATACAATATCGCACATATGAAAATAATAAGCGCTAGTGAATAGCTATCAGTCGCCACTCCAATAAACAAACCGATGACTCCAATAATTATCACAAACACAGACATAATTAATATTGTGTTGCGTTTGTTTTGAGAAACTGCATTGTACATATGTTAATTATACCAAAAATCGCCCGCCAAAAATAGACGAGCGATTTTCATTTCAGGATTCAATTAGAACTTTACTTCAACTGGATTTTCGACGCTTGCACGGTCCTCAACGTCGAAGAATTCCTTAGCTTGGAAGCCAAACATTCCCGCGATGATATTTGTTGGGAAAGTCTGAATCTTCGTATTCAGGTCGCGAACACCACCGTTGTAGAATCGGCGAGCTGCTTGGATTTTATCCTCAGTGTCAACCAATTCTTGTTGTAATTGCAAGAAGTTCTGGTTTGCTTTCAACTCTGGGTAAGCCTCAGATACGGCAAACAAGCTCTTCAAAGCGCCTTCCAAAGCGTTTTCAGCTTTAGCGGATAAAGAATCGTCTGTTCATTCATGTGTTCAAAGCCTCGAAGCAGTGCGGACGCCGCTAATTCATCCGATGTGCGGAGGCTTTTCATCAGAATCGGTATGAACAGGTATTCCACCATTCGCACGGGATGAATGACAAATTGCATCGGTGACAGGGAAACCTTACGAATCCGCAGGCTGTCCTTTAGATTGTGATAGTCCTCCCGTATCGTTGGAAAGAAGCGCAGCGCCACCATAATCGGAATGGCGGCAGCGTCCGGAATCTTCATCTGCTGCATGGCGGACAGCACATAGGGAAATGTAGTCATTCTGACAAAGAAACTGCCCATCATCAACAGAACGACCAGCTTTTGAGCGAAATAGCTGAGTGATACGACAACAAGCATGGCGCTTGTGTTATGAATCTTGTCCACGTTCGCCATGAGCAAGGCAATGGCAATGTAGATGAAGAGATACAAGGCGAACGGCTTGTATGCCTTTGCGGTAAGCAGATAAACTGCGGCTACCACGCAGATGATATGCGCGGTCATGGCCTTGTTCATAAACATGGCCGTTGTTCCGAGCAGAATTACTACAAATCCAACAATCCGCGGGTCTAATGCAGGCTTAGTCTTATCCAGAAGAAGCACCCCCTTTCCGAAGCAGACAGAGCACCCTGTCTTTGCTGTTTTCTGTCAAAGGGAAGTCCTGATCTATTTTCCCTTCGTTCAGATAGAGCACGCGATGGCAGGCTGTCAAGATAAATTCGTAGTCGTGTGTAATCACGAAAACTACACGGCTTTCCCTCGCAAGCGATTCCAACTCCGCAGCGACACGAAGCATATTCCCGCGATCCAAACCGCTGGTCGGCTCGTCAAAGAACAGTACGCGGCTGTCCGCTTTCAAGGCTCCGGCTATCGTGAGCCGTTGCTTTTGCCCTCTGGAAAGGGCGGCGGGATGATCCTCTCTTTTTTCCCAAAGAGAGAGCTTTTCCAATATCGCTTGGTCTTCTGTATCATCCGATTTCTTCCTACTGACTCCGATTCGCAGCTCGTTTAACACGCTGTCACCAAAGAGCTGATAATCGGAATCCTGCATAACAAAGTAAATCTGGCCGATGCGCTTTTTTCGTGAAAGTTGTCTTTCATAGATAGCGATTGTCCCGGCGCTTTCTTTCAGCAGCCCACAGCACAGTTTAGCAAGGGTTGTTTTTCCCGCTCCGTTATCTCCGATGATGCCTATGATTTCTCCGCTGTACGCATCAAAAGAAATATCATGCAAAAGCGCAACCTCCGCCTGTGAGCGCCTCTTGCGCCGCCCATAGTCAAAGGACACATGGGAGAGGGATAGAATCGGTCTTGCTTCCTTCTGCAAATCTGACGGATGTGGATAAGGCATAAGTGCATCGAGACTGAAATTCCTCAATTCGAGCCGCTTAAGATCACTGTCGCTTAATGAAAGCGTTTCTTGCCTGCTGAAATCGTCTCGTATGACGCCATCCTTCAAGAAAAGCATGCGATCCAAAAGGTCGGCTAAATAGAAAACCCTGTGTTCCAGTACAATCAAGGTTTTTCCCTCGCTTTTCAGCTCCGCAAGGATATCATGCAGCTCCATGATTGCTCGAAAGTCCAAATTCGCAGAGGGCTCGTCGAATACATATATATCCGGGGTCATAGCGTAACAGGAGGCGATAGACACCTTCTGCATCTCTCCGCTGGACATCTGAAAAAGGCTTTTGCCTATTAGTTTGGATATATTGATCCTTTCGATACTGTTCTTTGTTCGCTCCCATACTTCTTCACGCGGCAGCTTCATGTTGACGCAGCCAAAGGCAATCTCATTTGTCGTGTCCGTCATAAAAAACTGACTGCGCGGATCTTGGAAAACAGAGCCAACGATTGTTCCAAAGTCGCGCAAAGCAAAATCCTCAGTATTCCTGCCGTTCAAATAGACCTCTCCGCTAAAGGTGCCCTCATAGAAGTGCGGAACAAGCCCATTGATGCAGCGGGAAAGCGTTGTTTTCCCGCTGCCGCTTGCGCCGCTTATCAGTACAAAAGAGCCTTTTTCTATTTTGAGGTCAATATCGTGAATAGCAGACCGGGAATGACCCTGATACTGATACGATACGCCCCGCAGCTCAACCGCATAATTCTTCATTTGCGCTGACCCTCTT
>CALHQU010000066.1 GCA_938038145.1 uncultured Candidatus Saccharibacteria bacterium | reverse complement strand
AAGCCAATTGCGAGTCTATTCAAAAAGTTATCGCCGCAATTAAAGCAATCGAAGCAGAGATAACTAGCGACGTACGCGACTTTTACCTGCGCTCCGAAGCAGAAATATATGCGCTAATGACCAGACCAACTTTTATGAAATCTCTAAAAATTGCGCTGGATAAATTAGGTATCGACATTAGCGATTATAAGTCTCTTCTGAAGTCCATAAATTCAGCTCGCCGCCAAGTAGTTCATAGCGAAGGCTACGACGTAGAATTTTTATTGAGCTTATTGACGGACACAGCTACTCAAGGCAATCTCAGAGGAAAGGACGCAGGCTACCACCCAAGAATCATACGCAAAAATAGCGAAATCAACGAACTATACAAACTACTTCGTTTGATGATAAAACGATTTTTCGACACATTTTGATCAACGCTGTGCCAAGCAAAATACCAACACGTACACTACACTGTTGGCACAGTCCAATACTCTTGAACGATTGAGCGAACTTGAGAAGGCTGTTCGGACAGCGCCTGTTCCCATGTCATGCCCGTGTCGTTCTGGAACGACGCCATCGCCTGAATGAGGCTTTCGATTTGCGTGTGAGTGATTACGTTTCCGTCGGTAGACTTGAAGGTCTCAATCTTGTACGCGTCTCCGTTGTACCACGAGTCAATCGTAATCGCATCAAGCGACCCAGGCATGCGAACGCGCAGGCTGCTGTTGACTCTTTCGAATACCACATCGATAGACTCATGACCCAGGCGAACTTCGTCAGCTAGACCGTTCGCGTCGAATATCCTATCTTCTCCGTCTCCCTTGTTAAAGATGTAGATGTCGTCACCGGAACCACCACGCAAAGTATCGTTACCATGGTCACCATAGAGAACGTCGTTGCCTTCGCCGCCATCAAGTTGGTCGTCGCCTTCACCTCCACTAAGATTATCGTTGCCCGTTCCGCCAATCAGAATGTCGTCACCCTCATAACCATACATAGTGTCGTTGCCGTCATCGCCGTAGAGGAGGTCGTTTTCAGAACTGCCATCTATATAATCATCACCTCCGAGACCATGGAAAGTAACAGCTGTGTCGTCAAAAGCGAACAAGTAATCTGCTTCAACTGTACCATAAACGTCATGAGACTTGTCGTGGATAGTTTTCAGGTCCCAAATAGTTCCGTCTGTAAAAGCGACTTTTTCAATCTGGTACTCTGGCATCTTTTGATGCTCGTTGCTCCATAAGTAGCCAAAGTGCTGATTAACGGTGATTTTATCACTCGTACCTTTAACGGACAATTCAAGATTTACGTGGTCGGCATCGTCTTTAACAAATCTAACAGCAATATCATCGGGCGATATGCCTTCGCCAAACCGTATAGAATCTATACCGTCGTGGTCTACGATAACATCTGCTCCGTCGCCCCTGTTGAATATGTATGTGTCGTTGCCTTCGCCGCCTTCAAGGTGATCGTTGCCAGTGCCGCCAACCAATATATCGTTGCCAGCAGCTCCATTTAGTTGGTCTGCGTCGTCGCTACCTATGATCGCTCCTTCATGTATTCTATAAACCACGCCTACCAGTTCTGGTGATTTCAGTGCAAAATGATTAATAAACTCTGTCACCACCTCCTGTTCTTCTAAATCACAGCCATTAAGCGCTCGCACTATATCAGACAACATCTGCTTACCTAGATTAGCATCCGCCGCTAACTGCGCGTCTATTTCCGCCTGAACCCTAGACAAATCTATAACAACACCAGATTCGACAATCTTACAATCTATCTTACTCAATAATTCCTTCAGGAACGCTCCACTCGCCAAGTGTGTA
>CALHQU010000065.1 GCA_938038145.1 uncultured Candidatus Saccharibacteria bacterium | reverse complement strand
GTTGGAAATGCTGGAGGCACTCAGGTCAATTGACGGCGGTACGGCTACAATTGACGGCATAGATGTCGCTAAGAAACCTAAGGACATTAAGAATATAATCGGTATTCAGCTTCAGTCGACGGCTTTTTATGACAAACTAACTTTGCGCGAACAATTGAAAATGTTTGGTAGTTTATATGGTCGGACAGTTGATACCGAGGCGCTGCTTGCTAAGGTTCAGTTGACGGAAAAGGCTAAGAATTACGTCGAGCAGCTTTCTGGTGGTCAAAAACAGCGTTTTGCAATTGCTTCGACATTGGTGAATAATCCGAAAGTGTTGTTTCTGGACGAGCCGACCACGGGGCTTGATCCGCAGGCGCGTAGAAATTTGTGGGATTTGATTAAGGAAATTCGCGACGAGGGAATTACGATTCTTTTGACGACGCATTATATGGACGAAGCGGAATTATTGTGTGACCGTCTGGCAATTATGGATAGCGGTAAGATTATCACAATTGATACGCCACACAATCTCATTCAGCAATTATTGGCGCGCGGTTTTAAGAAGGAACAAGTTGTTGAGCAAGCCAATTTGGAGGATGTGTTTATTGATTTAACAGGAAAGGCAATTCGGGATTAACACGAAAAAATATTGGATTGGAATATTCGGGCAAGTTCGCGCTCAGCAAAAGCGTTTCGTTCGAGATAAAATGGCGCTATTCTTTACCTTCCTTTTTCCGCTGATTTTTCTATTAGTGTTTGGGTCGGTTTTCAGTAATAATTCGACCAGTTTTAATATTGCAATTGTCAACAATTCGCAGACGGAATTTGCCAAAAGTTTCGTTAAAAATGCCAAAGAAAATTCGAAGGATTCGATTCTCAAAATTAAAGACGTTAAAGATATGAATGACGCACGTGAAAAGATGAAGCGGTCGGAGCTTAACGGTATTATTGAGCTTCCAAGTGATTTTGGCGCGATAAAAAATAATGGCAATCATCCTATTCCAACAGGCACTATGAATGTTATTTACTCCAAAGGTTCTGAGCAAACAGGCGGCGCGTTGGTGGCAGTGATGAATCAAATTACCAATAGTATCAATAGTCAGATGGGTCAACCTGAAGCTCCGCTTAAAGCTGTTGGTAAAGCGATTGGTGATGAGCAACTAAAATCGTTTGACTACATGTTTACGGGACTATTGACTTTCAGTTTGATGAGTATGGGCATTTTTGGCTTGGCTAACCAAATACCGGCTGAAAAGAAACGTGGTTTATATCGTCGGTTACGCGCGGCGCCATTTACTTCGGGTCAGCTAATCATCTCCACGGCAATTCATTATACGACGATTTCCTTGCTTAGTTTGGTTATGATGGTTGTCGCTGGGACGTTGATATTTCACTTTAATATGCGAGGCGACTGGGCACTATTTGCAATGATGTCTGTATTGTCTGCATTTATGACTGTGGGTGTGGGGTTATTAATTGCTGGGTTATCAGAGAACGAAGATCAGTCGTCGTCATTAAGTAACTTAATCTCTTTCCCGATGATGTTTTTATCTGGTACGTTTTTTCCACTTCATCTATTTCCAGAATGGCTGCGAAGTGTCGCTCAGTTTATTCCTCTGACTCCGGTTACAGATGGCTTCCGGTTAATTATGACTGAACATGCAAGTTTTATGGAAGTCTTGCCACAATTCGGTATTATCGCGGCTTGGACTTTCGCTGTTTATTTCTTAGCCATTAAGCTATTTAGGTGGGAATAACTATTCAAGGATAGTAAAGCAAATAGAAAAACATTACGCTTATCGTAAGCGAGTGCTTGATATTTTTATCACGGGAGTTGCTTAATTCCGCGCAACAAATCAAATAATTATTCGACGCCGCCAGCCTTAAGGATGTTTCTAAGTCCGTTTTCGCCACCAACGAAACCGCTGGTTTGGTAGTCGTTAATGACCATGTACGGCAAGCCATTCACGCCAAGAGAAAGAGCTTTTTGGGTATTGTCATCAATCTCTTTTTGGTGCGGTTTTTTAGTCATACAGTCGGAAAATTGCGATTCATTCATGCCGACATTTTTAGCGGAAGTTAGGAAATATTCCAGTGGAAGAGCGGGGATTTTTTTCGGCACAGCAACGTTTTTTACGCCGATTCCTTTATCAAAGTAATCGCTTTTAATGCGCGGGACGATATCGTGGGTGTACTGCCAATATTTATCCTGATCGGCAGCGCAAAACGCAGCGTGAGCACCGGTTTCGGTATTGTTGGTCATCTCTTTTAATAGTGTTACTACGCGATGTTCATAACGAACTTTTCCGGATTTAATATAGTCATTTTTGAAAAATTCTGTGCTGGTTGCAGCTTCGACCTCGGCACAAAATGAACAAAAATAGTCAGTATAATCAATGAACACGTTTTTCGCGTCAGCGGATCCTTGCGACATTTTTTCGTTCCATGGTTTATTGTTACCAATGTGACGATTCGGCGGGCGATTGACAATTCCATAGATAAACAAAGCTACAATTCCCACGATTACAATTCCCGAAAGAACCCAAATAAGCGCTATGCCTGATGATTTTTGTCGATTCATATTTTCTCCTGTTTAGATAATTCTGTGTACATAAAAATAATTTGACCTGATTTATATAGCGAGAATAAACTGAGCAGTAAAGCCAACAAAAGGACTATTGTACTGGCGATATTTGCGGCGGTGGCGGCGGCAGCTCCCGAGAAAAATAGGGTTACAATTGGTAAAATTAGTGATGTTCCGCAGGGGACGCAGCCGAGTCCAATTGTTGCGGCAATTGATGCAATTCCGCTTAATCCGACTTGTCGAGATACAGTTTTTTCATTGTCGCGATTATTCTTTGCTGTAAAAATTACAGCGGCGATCGATACACCTTGAAGAATTGACACTACCATAAGTAGCGCGCCATTTGGTGAAGTGAAACTTTGTTTGAAGATGTCTATAATCATCGAACCGAGCAGCGTGATTTTATCGAGGATTGGTAAGCGCGACATCATTAGTGGTCCGTAAAAATTGGCGTTGATTGCGAAATAAATTACCACGGCGAAGGCGATGGTCGCGACAATTGTTATTAGGAAATATTTCGGTAAACCAAGCATTCTGCCGACTCCTAGAAGCGCTGATTTGATGGTTAGTTTGTAGTGCTTATCGTTGTAATTCATTGTGGTAGTTGTGCTATAAAGTTTGCCGGTGTGTTATTACGATCTCTTTTTTAATTCGTAAATAACCTTTGTTGGCCATGGAATATTATCAATTTTGAAGTATTTTTGTAAATGCGGCAAATAGGCTTCATCGAATTCATTCCGCGACTGTGTTATTTTGTAACCGTGTGGCGCGCAAATCCATTTGTGAATAAGGTGGTCCACGATAACGTACGATTCTTTTGATTCGCGTTCAAGTGAATCTAATCCCCAAACCGCGTGAAACATGATTTCGTAAATAGTTTGGTTATTTGCAGTGTAGATGTACGGAACGATAGGGCTATCATTGTCGTCGCAAACGATATCGGGCATGCTAATCACTGAATTTTTAACAAGCGCTTCGATCCATGTGCAAACTTCATCGTTAACATCCTCGGATGCTACTTCGATAGACGTGACTAGGCTTGACGTCTCGCCGGGACCCCAATCGCGGATGATAATGGTGCCGTCAGGTTTGAGTGCTCTATCCAGCATTGCGAACGTTTTAGTGCGCTCAGGTCGGGATAGATAGCTCATCAACTCGTGAAATACACTCGACATGTAGATAATGTCGAACTCATCTTCGGTGTTTTCAAGTTGTTCTTTATTAATAAAATCAATGTTATTTTCTTGAAGTTGAGATTGAACAATTTGTGAAACATCATAGGCTACGTAGTGAGTTCCTGTTTGCGCCACTTGTTTGATGAATTCTGGCGAGAAACCAGAACCGAAATCAAGTATTTTGACGTTTTTACCAAGGTGTTTTTCGATGGCTCCGAATTTGGATGACGCTGTCTGGTTCATCCGCTCTTGATAGGTTTTGCTGGTATGATTTTCCAAGTGCTCGCTGCAAATTTGGTCCATGTATCTATTATACGATATTCGTAAAGGTAATTCGATCATCCACGGCGGCAACTTTTACCATATCGCCGTCGTGAATTCGTCCGTCAATTAGTTCGAGCGCCAAAGGATCAAGCACGCGTTTTTGAATCAAACGCTTAAGTGGTCGAGCGCCGAAACTCGGGTCGTAGCCGTCTCGCGCCAACATATCACGAACGCTATTGTCAAAATCCAGCGTTATGTCGCGACTATCTTTAACTTGGCGAACAACTTTTTCTAATTGCACGTCAACAATTGCACGCATCGATTCAGGATGGATTCGGTCAAAAATCACAATGTCGTCAATTCGGTTTAAGAATTCTGGACGGAAATGACCACGAAGCGTTTCTAAAATTTGATTGTCGAGAGAGCTAATGTCGTCGCCTGTGTAGTCCATAATCATTTGCGATCCAACGTTGCTGGTCATGATAATAATGGTGTTGCTAAAGTCAATCGTTCGTCCTTGTCCGTCCGTCAATCGACCGTCGTCCAAAACCTGTAATAACAAGTTAAACACGTCGGGGTGTGCTTTTTCGATTTCGTCAAACAAAACCACGCTATATGGGCGTCGTCTAACGGCTTCTGTCAATTGACCGCCTTGATCGTAGCCGACATATCCTGGAGGTGAACCGATCAATCTGGCTACGGCGTGGCGTTCCATATATTCACTCATGTCAATTCGAATCATGGCGTGCTCGTCGTCAAATAATTCACGACATAAACTACGCGCGACTTCTGTTTTTCCCACGCCAGTAGGTCCGAGGAATAGGAATGAGCCAATTGGTCGATTAACGTCGCCGAGTCCAGCGCGTGACCTGCGGATGGCGCTTGCTACGGCTGCCACAGCGCGATCTTGTCCGATGACTTGGCGGCTGATTGATTCTTCTAATTTGGTCAATTTGCTAGATTCGCTTTCCATCAATCGCTCCACTGGAATTCCGGTCCAGCGCGCCACCACGCCGGCGATGTCATCAGGCGTAACTTCTTCGCGGAGTAATCGGTCGTGAGTTGGAATTGCCGCTAGCTCCTCGCGGGCGCTTGCTAATTTTTTCTCCAGCTCCGGTAGATCGCCATATTTAATGCGGCTGGCGGTGGCGAGATCTGCGTCGCGTTCAGCAATTTCTAATTGTGAGCGCAGATTGTCCATTTTTTCGGTAGTCGTGTTGACGGTTTGCAAAATGTCTTTTTCGTGTTGCCATTTTTTATCAATCACTTCGGCTTTTGCGCGAATCTCGGCAATTTGCTCTTTGATTTCATCTTTGCGAATATTGGCGTGGTCGGATTTGTCCTTTTTCAGCGCCGCTTCCTCGATTTCCAATTGCAAGCGTCTATTGTTCAATCGATCCAGCGCAATTGGCACGCTTTCTAATTGCATTTTGAGTGAGCTGGTTGCCTCGTCAAGCAAGTCGACTGCTTTGTCTGGCAAGAATCGGTCGGGTAAATATCTTGTGGACAATCTGGCGGCTGCTACGATTGCGTCATCAGCGATTTTTACTCCGTGATGAATTTCGTATTTTTCCTTCAATCCGCGCAAGATGGCGACGGTGTCGTCAAAGCTTGGTTCGCCAACGTAAACTGGCTGGAATCTTCGTTCTAAGGCGGCGTCTTTTTCGACATATTGACGATATTCAGCGAGCGTTGTCGCGCCAATCATGTGTAATTTTCCGCGAGCCAGCGCTGGTTTTAACATATTACCCGCGTCCATGCTGCCTTCGCTTTTTCCAGCGCCAACCATGGTGTGAATTTCATCGACAAAAAGAATAATCTCACCAGCCGCGTCTTCTACTTCTTTCAGAACGGCTTTCAATCGATCCTCAAATTGCCCACGAAAACTAGCGCCCGCCAGAAGACTGGAAATTTCCAGGGAAATTAGTCGCTTATCCTTCAGTGAAGCGGGAACGTTGCCTTTGACAATTCGTTGCGCCAACGCCTCAACAATCGCGGTTTTACCAACTCCCGGCTCACCGATGAGGACGGGATTGTTTTTAGTGCGGCGACTCAAAATCTGCATAGTGCGTCGAATTTCTTCATCTCGACCGATCACTGGATCAAGTTTGCCTTCTCGCGCCAACGCCGTTATATCTGTACCGAACTTTTCGAGTGGTTTAGTTGTTTCTTCTTGATTCATGTTTGGTGGCATAAAATCCTCCTTTTGGTTTTTAGTTCTAATTTGTTGCGCCCCGGCAAAAGACAGAATGGTGAAATTTGATATAGCTATCATAGCAAATTAGCACTCTCAGTGCAAGAGTGCTAATAAAGTAAACCGACTTTTGTAGTATAATAAGCATATGAATATTCTTGTCACTGGTGGCGCTGGATATATCGGCAGTCACACTATCATCGAACTATTATCATCAAATCATAACGTAGTGGTGGTCGATAACTTATCAAATTCATCCGTCGAGAGTCTGAGGCGAGTTGAAGAAATCACCGGTCAATCAATACCGTTTCACGAATTCGATTTATGTGATCATCAGCGACTATCAGAATTGTTTAAGTCTGAGAAAATTGACGCCGTGATTCACTTTGCTGGGTTGAAGGCGGTTGGTGAATCGGTTGAAAAGGCGCTTCTTTACTATAAGAATAATCTCGAAAGCACGTTGGTTTTGCTTGATGTGATGCAAGAATTTGACGTGAAGAAATTGGTGTTTTCTAGTTCGGCAACAGTTTATGGCGATCCTGCTAAATTACCAATTACCGAAGATATGCCGTTATCTGCCACAAATCCATATGGCCAAACAAAGTTGATGATTGAGCAAATGCTCCGCGACATTTCTGCGACGAATCAAGATTGGCAATTTACGGCTCTTCGCTATTTTAATCCAGTTGGCGCGCATCCGAGCGGTCGTATCGGGGAAAATCCCTCAGGGATCCCGAACAATCTTCTGCCGTTTGTGTCACAAGTTGCTGTTGGTAAGCGAGAGCATTTGAGCGTTTTTGGCGACGATTATGACACTCCAGATGGAACTGGTGTGCGCGATTATATTCACGTGGTTGATTTGGCAAAGGCTCACGTGGCAGCTCTGGAGAATTTAGGCAGACCGAACGAGTATAAAGTCTATAATATCGGCACCGGTCGTGGCACTTCAGTTTTGGAATTAGTGAAGGCGTTTGAGAAAGCGTCTGGTCGCAATGTTCCGTATCAAGTTACGCCACGTCGAGCAGGTGACATTGCGACGTGCTATGCAGACCCAGGCTTGGCAGAAAAAGAATTAGGTTGGCGAGCAGAATTGACAATTGAAGATGCTTGCCGCGACGCTTGGAATTGGCAGAGCAATAACCCGAATGGCTACAACGGTTAATTGCCGGACTTGGTAAAAATCTTATTCTCGTAATAAGCGGAACGTTTGGAAAGTTCTGAATTTAAGTTTTCAATTCCGCCGTACTGTTCGACCAAGGTTTTCTTTCCAGAAAATAAGTTTGTGCCCAGACCTAATCGGTCGCCGTCAATTTTAACTCCCAGCGCCGCCAAAGTTGACGGATACATATCGAATGTCGTGAATTGACGGTTCTTTGAATGGTCAGTCGAAATGGCTGGATTTATAAACGTGTTGTAGATGGTTCGCTGATAATTAGTTCCGCCAATTTTTTCGTCGTAGTATGAAGTCTGCATTCCTAAATGGTCGCCAGAAATGACAATTGTGGTATTTTCATAAAATGGCTGAGATTTAACCCAATTGACGAATGCGGTGACCTGTTTTGAGGAGCAAGCGTGGACATTGTCGTATTGATTGCTGAAGGTTTTGGCGCAGGTTTCGTCCAAATAGCCATCGGTAAAATGCGTGTCGGCGGTCAATAATTGCAAGTTGAATGGCTTGTCTGACGCCGCCAAGCGCGAGGCTTCTTCGCGGGCAAATTGGAATAATTTTTTATCTTCATAACCCCACCAGACTTTGTAATCTTCGGATATTTTTCCGTGTTTTTTGGCGTAATTGTAATCTTCGATATTGAAATTGCCATGCTGAGTTAATAATTTATCGCGTCCGCCAAAACTTGCTTCAGAACCCATAATAAATGTTTGATTATAACCTTGTTTTTCTAAAATCTCACCAAGACTATAAGCGCCTGGCAAGAACTTTTTAAACTCGCCCAGGGCGTTATGGTCGCGTCCGCCGACCAAGTTTTCCTTCAGTGGAACGCCAGCAGATTGCGCAGCCATTCCTGCCACAGTCCAGCCAGTGTTTGTTGCAGGCAAGGCGCCGCCGACACCGGATGTTTTGTTTGAGAATGAGATATTTTTTAACGCCAATTCTTCCAGTTCTGGAATGATGGAGGTTTCGGAGCTGCCGCCATTAGCCTTTGACGCCAAAGCGTTTTCCATTGACTCTAAATAGATGTATATTAAGTTGCGTTTTTTCTCTGGGAAAGTCAATTTGGCGGTTTTTGGGTTGACATAATTTTCTTCGTATAGCTTGGTTGATTGAGTCAGGGCGTAAATATAGTTAGGGATTCCGAAACTTTGAATCAGAAGAACAATTGCAATTAAAAACATACTCAGCGAGTAAATTGCTTGATTTCGTAATCTCAAAAACGGCAAGGTGAGTTTTCGTGATGATTTGATTTTTTTCAAACAGAAGGCGATTATGCGATTGATAAAAGAGATCGATTTGTCGAACATTGGGATTAATAAGGCGCCGAATAATAGGAAAACCAGCGGAAGATTTTGCAGGACGGCCGACCATAAATTGTCAGATTTGCCACCAGCTAATCCGTTAACAAAATAAAAAATTATCTCGTCGATTTGCGAATCTTTAAAGACGATATATTTATAGCGCGCCGCAATTAAGCAAAATGCCGCCAAAAAAAGCAAGATGATTGATATTGATTTAATCCAGAAACGTTTGGTAAATTTAATTTTTCTCACTATTCTATTATATCACTTACGTTTTTTGCGGATGAAGGGGTATAATAAAAGCATGAGCAAGAATAAGACGCGCACATTCGGAATTAGTTGGTGGATTGGGCTGGTTTTATTTGCGGGGATGATTTGTTTGATGTTGGGCGATATTTTACATCGAGATGGCGTAATTGGCTCAAAAACTGATGTTTTAGTGATGGGTACGAATGCTGGATTTAAGCCGTTTGAATATATTGACAATAATCAAGTGGTTGGGTTTGATGTTGATCTGGCGAGGGAAATTGCTAAAAGTTTGGGTAAAGATTTGAAGGTCGAAGATATGTCGTTTGACGGGCTACTTCCGGCGCTGGATAGTGGGCAAATTGATATGGTAGCGGCCGGAATGACAGTGACGCCTGAGCGAGAAAAAAATGCGTTGTTTTCAGATCCGTATTATTCGGCGTCGCAGAGAATAATTGTTAAAAGAGGCAGTCCGATTCGTAATAAATATCAATTGCCGGGGCGAAAAATTGGCGTGCAATTAGGTACCACGGGAGACACTTTGGCGTCTAAGATTGCTGGCACATCAGTCACACAATTCCAAACCGCGCCGAGTGTTTTACAGGAATTAAGTTCGGGAAAAATTGAAGCGGTCATTCTGGACGACGCTCCCGCAAAGCAGTATTCGGCTGGATTTTCTGACTTAGAAATCTTACCGGGCGCGCTCAGCGATGAAAGTTATGCGATTGCTATTAAAAAGGACAATAAAGACCTCCTAGAAAAGGTTAATAAAGAAATTGCTAAGATGAAAAAAGATGGCCGCTATGAAAAATTAATCCGCAAATATTTTGGCGAGGAGGCTAAATCGTGAATTTTTGGGAAGTGATTTTTGGCGGCGGTCGATGGCTATTTTTATGGCATGGATTAGAGGTGACGCTGGTTTTGACTGTGTTGTCGCTGATTTTAGGATCGGCAATTGGTGTGCTTGTCGCCCTGATGCGTACGTCGAATTTACGACCATTTGACAGGATGAAAACGAGCAGACTCGCGAGCTTTAATCCGCTGGCTAGTCTGGGAAAAATTTATGTCGATATTATTCGCGGCACGCCACTTTTGGTCCAGCTATTGATTATGTATTACGTCGTTTTTGGGTCGTATCAATTTATGCCAAAGATTTTTGTGGCGGCGGTGGCGTTCGGGATAAATAGCGGTGCGTACATTGCTGAGATTATTCGTGGCGGAATTCAGAGTATCGATAAGGGACAAATGGAAGCGGCTAGGTCTTTGGGTCTGAGTAATTGGCAGGCAATGCGACTAGTTATTTTGCCGCAAGCAATGAGAAATTCATTGCCGGCGTTGATTAGTGAATTTATCGCGCTATTAAAGGAAACTTCGGTTGTTGGTTGGATTGGTCTGAATGATATTATGCGAGGTGCGGACAATATTCGTTTTCAGACGGCGACAGCTTTTCAGTCGCTATTTGCCGCTGCGGCAATGTACTTAATTTTGACGGCGATTTTTACGCGAGTAATGGCGCGAGTAGAAAGGAAATTGAAACATGACGATGATCAGCGTTAAAAACTTGAAAAAAACGTTCGGCACGAATCGAGTTCTTCGCGATATTGATGTGGAAATTGAAGAAGGCGAGATTGTCGTGGTGGTTGGCTCGTCTGGTTCTGGCAAGTCGACGTTCTTGCGTTGTCTGAACTTGCTGGAGGAGCCGACTTCGGGTGAGATTATTGTTGATGGAATAAAAATTACTGATCCACACGTGAATTTGAATGCGTTGCGGCAGAATATTGGCATGGTTTTTCAGCAATTTAATCTGTTCCCGAATTTGAACGTGATTGAAAATATTAAATTAGCTCCGAAAAAACTGCGTAAGTTTTCAGATCAAAAAGCGACAAAATTGGCGCGAAGTTTATTGGACGATGTTGGGCTATTAGACAAAGCGGACGCTTCGCCGAATAGTTTGTCTGGCGGTCAAAAACAGCGAGTAGCAATTGCGCGGGCGCTGGCGATGGAGCCGAAAATTATGCTTTTTGACGAGCCAACTTCAGCGCTAGACCCAGAGATGATTGGCGAAGTTTTGGATGTGATTAGAAAAGTTGCCAAAAAGGGAATGACGATGGTAATTGTTACGCACGAGATGAAATTTGCCCGTGAAGTCGGGACTAGGATGATTTTCTTAGACAAGGGCGAGATTATTGAAAATGGCACGCCAGCTCAGGTAATGGATCACCCGAAAACTGAACGTGCCAAGAAATTCTTCACTAAATAGTCTAAGCAGCCCAACTATAATTCGCTTAGAACTGGAACTTCTGTCAATTTGTTAACCAGCTGGTCCAGGTTAACTTCCGTCAGATAACTCGGTAAAATTCGCGTCGTTTTCGGATCAACAAAGCCGCACTTGGCTACTTCCTCGACACCGTGAGAAGTTTTTTCTAAGTCAATGTTTTGATAATCTTGCCAGTTGGTAATGAGGAAGAAAAATTCCAATTGCTCGTTCGGGCCATGTGCTGATTGTTCGCCTGATTCGGCGAATTGTTGTATAAATAATAACTTACCGATTTCTGGCTCAACACCTGTTTCTTCAATCATTTCTCGACGCAAGCCGTCCAGCAAGCTTTCACCCATTTCCAAGCCGCCGCCCGGCGTACACCAAAAATTACGCCCTTTGCCATTATTGGCGGTCAATTGTTGGCAGAAAATTTCGCCCTTGTTGTTGATAATAATTCCGCGTACGTTTACTCTTCGTCGCATAAAACCTCCTTTGATTGCTAATAGCCAGAGGTCCAATTAGTCTGAACGTACGCCCGATAATTTCATGGTCGGGGTGACTGGATTTGAACCAGCGACCTCACCGTCCCGAACGGTGCGCGCTACCGAGCTGCGCCACACCCCGACGCTAAAAAACAGTATAAAACTAACAGATATTTTTGTCCAATTGTAATTGTTAAAATGGAATCGACTAGTCCTAAAATGATATAATATAAGGTGGACTTAGAGCGTAAAGGACTATAAATGAAACATATTTTACGAATTTTTAGAGGCTATTGGTTGCTGTTTATTATCTTGATTGGATTCACGTATGGCGTTGTGATGGCAAATTTGTGGCTGCCGGATAAAATGTCGGAAATTGTCAATAACGGCATTATTAAACAAGATATGTCGGCGATTTGGAATAATGGCTTGATGATGATTTTGGTGACGGCGGCTGGTGGGTTTTGCTCAATTGTCGTGGGTTTTTTGGCGGCGCGAATTGCTACGGGAATGGCGCAAAAATTGCGATTGAAATTGTTTGAACGAATAGAAAGTTTTTCTTTGGCGGACTTTAATAAGTTTTCTACGGCGTCGCTGATTACGCGTTCAACGAATGATATTCAGCAGATTCAAACAACATCAATAATGCTGCTTAGACTGGCGTTGATGGCACCGATTATGGCAATTGGTGGTCTGCAAAAAGCCATGAATAATGCGCCCGATTTAAGCTGGATCATTGCTTTGGCGGTGTTTATTTTACTCGTGGTGATCGCTACGCTATTTACGATTGCCGTACCTAGGTTTAAGAAATTGCAGGCGCTGGTGGATAAACTTAATTTGGTGGCGCGGGAAAATTTGGTTGGACTGAAAGTTATTCGCGCGTTCCATAACGAGAAGATTGAGCAGAAAAAATTCCAAGAAGCCAATACGGAATTGAATAAGATGAATTTATTTGTGAACCGTTTGATGATGTTGCTTGATCCGATTATGACTTTAGTGATGAACTTTTCGAGTGTGGCAATTGTGTGGTTTGGCGCGCATTTGATAAGTAGTGGCAATTTGCAAATTGGTAATATGATGGCGTTTTTGGAATACGCGATGCAAGTGATAATCTCGTTCTTGTTGCTGTCGATGGTGTTTATTATGGTGCCAAGAGCCGCCGTATCGGTACGTCGAGTCGGAGAAGTTTTGGATACAATGCCGTCAATTACTGACCCGAAGTCGCCGAAAAAATTACCAAAAGATACCAAGGGAAAAATTGAGTTTAAGGACGTTACGTTTACTTATCCTGACGCGGATTTGCCAGTGCTTTCGGATATTAATTTTGTAGCCGAACCTGGTCAGACAACGGCGTTTATTGGCAGTACTGGTTCGGGAAAGTCGACGCTGATAAATTTGATTCCTCGTTTCTATGATGTTTCGGCGGGGCAGATTTTGCTTGATGGCGTTGATATTAGAAATCTGAAATTGGAAGATTTGTCTGGTCAAATTGGTTACGTGCCGCAAAAAGGCGTGCTGTTTAGTGGTACGGTTGCTAGTAATATTAAATACGGCAATACTGAGGCTAGTGATAAGTTGGTTGAAAAAGCGGCCAAAATTGCCCAAGCGGAAGAATTTATTAGCGAGTTAAAAAGTGGCTATAAAAGTGAAATCGCTCAGGGCGGTAGCAATGTTTCTGGCGGTCAGCGTCAGCGTCTGTCGATTGCGAGGGCTATTGCGGTTGAGCCGAATGTTTACATTTTTGACGATTCGTTTTCGGCGCTTGATTTTAAGACGGACGCGAAGTTACGGGCTGTGCTTGCAAAGGAAACTAAGAATAAAACTGTGTTAATTGTCGGTCAGCGAATTAATACAATTATGAATGCTGATAAAATTATCGTGCTTAATGAGGGGAAAATTGTTGGTCAGGGAACACATCAGGAATTGATGAAGGATTGTGAAGTTTATCAAGAAATTGCCGCTTCGCAACTCTCGGAAGACGATTTGCATAAAATGTCTATTGCTGCGAAAGGAGTGTCGTAATGTCCAAACAAACCACGAAAAAACGTCAGCAAGTACGAATGGGCGGCCCGATGGGCGGAATGGGCACTGGCGAAAAGGCCAAAGATTTCAAGGGAACGGTCAAGAAACTGATCAAATATTTGTCGGATTTTCGATGGCAAATGTTGATGGTGTTGGTTTTTGCAATTGGGAGTACAATTTTTGCGATTGCCAGCCCGAAGATTTTAGGCGGCGCGACGAATCAAATTGTGGATGATTACGTCAATATGAAAGCTTACGAGGCGATTACTAGTAAATTGCCAAAAGGCGTTTCTTTGTCAGCGGGAACTACTGGCGCGGACGTTTTGAGTCGATTGCCGAATAAGTCGGAGATTGAAAAACAGATTCCGTCCAGTCAACTTGAGTCGATTAAAAAGCTAGATCTTAGTCGGCGTCCAGAATTTCATTTTGACGCTATTTGGCGAATAATTATTTTGTTAGTCGGAATGTATGTGCTGAGTGCGATTTTTCGTTATATTCAAACGTGGATAATGACTCAGGTGACGCAAACCGTAACTTTCAGAATGCGACAACAATTGTCCGAAAAAATAAATCGCTTGCCGCTGAGTTATTTCGATAAGCAAACTTACGGCGAAGTTCTTAGTCGCATAACTAATGATATCGATACGATCAGCCAAACGCTAAATCAGAGTTTGTCGCAAATTTTAACTTCAACGGTTACGGTGCTGGGAATTTTGGTGATGATGTTTTCGATTAGCTGGCAGATGTCGCTGGTTGCGCTATTGGTGCTTCCGTTGGCGGGTGGCGTGATTACGCTGATCGCAAAGAGCTCGCAAAAACAATTCTTACGCCAACAAACGCAGCTTGGCGAACTTAATGGGCATATTGAAGAAATGTATGGCGGACATCAAGTGATGCGCGTCTTTAATGGCCAGAAAAAATCGATTGCTAAGTTTTCTAAAATCAATAATCGGCTCCAGGAGAGCGCTTGGAAGGCTCAGTTCTTTTCTGGATTGATTCACCCGATTATAAATTTTATCAGCAATATTGGCTACGTTGCTATGACAATTTTGGGTGGTTGGTTGGCGATTAATGGTCGGCTAAAAATCGGCGACATTCAGGCGTTTATTCAATACGTCGATCAGTTCAATCAGCCACTGGTTCAGGTTGCTAATATCGCTAATATTTTGCAATCGACAGCTGCTGCCGCCGAGCGAGTGTTTGAGTTTTTGGACGAGCCAGAAGAAGCGGTTGAATCGAATAACTTGGTAAAATTATCTGGCGTAAAAGGCGAAGTTGAATTCGACAACGTCGTCTTTGGTTATAAGCCAGACCAAACTATCATCAAAGGTTTGTCGGCGCACATTAAGCCAGGTCAGCGCGTGGCGATTGTCGGTCCGACTGGCGCTGGAAAAACGACGCTGGTTAATTTGCTGATGCGATTTTATGAGATTAATAGCGGTTCGATTAAAATTGACGGCGTGGATATTCGTAAGATGAAGCGTAGCGATGTGCGTCAAATGTTTGGCATGGTGCTACAAGATACGTGGCTGTTTAATGGCACGATTCGTCAGAATTTGATGTATGGCAATCCAAAAGCCACCGAAGAAGAGATGATAAAAACCGCCAAAGAAGCGCATGTTGATCATTTTGTGAGGTCATTGCCGGGTGGATATGATATGGTCTTGGGCGAGGAGGCTGCCAATATTTCCCAGGGAGAAAAGCAGTTGCTGACAATTGCCAGGGCGATGCTAGAAAAAGCACCAATGCTGATTCTGGACGAGGCGACAAGCTCGGTTGATACGCGCACCGAAGTCCTTATTCAAAAAGCCATGGAGAAGTTGATGCAGGGAAAAACTAGTTTTGTTATCGCGCACCGTTTGAGTACCATTCGCGACGCCGATTTGATTTTGGTGGTTAAGGACGGGAATATCATTGAGCAGGGCAATCACGAAACTCTGCTGAAGCAAAATGGATTTTACGCCGAGCTTTATAATAGTCAGTTTGCTGAGTAGCTGTCTGTTACTTTTTATACAGTGATATTTTTGTCGCTTCTGGCGTGTGCAAATCGAAATCAATATCAGTTTTCTGGACAATTTCATAATAAGGTGGAATTGATGGGTTTTTCGGAAGTTCAATTATTTTTCCATCATTAAATAATTGTCCTTGTCTGTAGACATTGTGAATAAACGGCACGTTTGGCTTTACTTTTCTTAAGCGATATAGCGCTGATTTATGTTGTGTTTTGTCATTTTCAATAACGTTAGGTTGCGTGTGCCATTGTCCCATAATACATAATGTTGGTAGAGAGCCGTCAATTCCGAGGATATTTTTAGCTAGTTGCTCTTCTCGTTCTTGCGGGCTTGGTGGTATGATGGCATCCTCATCTAAATTGTCAAAAAATGTATCAATAAAAACGAGCTCTTTAAGTTGATTTTGCTGCAGAAGAATTGCTATCGTTTTTATCATCTCAAGAGATAGAACGCTTAAGTCAAAAAGGTCTTCATCAACTAAGGAAAAATCGCAAGAGCCGGTCTTTACTGAATTGATGAAGTTGGATACAGTGGGGCTGGCTTCAATAGCTAATCTCTTTACGCCAAGTTTCTTAACCAGAGTATAGACGACGTCGGAATTTTCTTTAATGCCGTGAATTTCGCCGTATACAATTATGTTTGATTTTCGCAAGGTGGATTGAAGCGAACTTAACTGTCTTATATCCAGTTGTTTCGGTAAAAATGTTTTGATAATATCGTGATTATTCATAGGTGCTAATTGATAGTTTACTTCATAAAACTGTAAATATATAGGGCTGCGTCGTTGATAAATTTGTCGATATTTGGCGAACTATTTATAATTAAGTCATGAATATCGCAGATCAACTCCTCACTAAATACCCAATCATTTCCGACCAAGTCGATATAAAAGAGCTGGGCGTGCTTTTAAGAGAGTTGGAAAAAACTTTACGCCGTGGCGCTACTGGAAACATTGTGGAGTTTGGTTGTTATGTCGGC
>CALHQU010000064.1 GCA_938038145.1 uncultured Candidatus Saccharibacteria bacterium | reverse complement strand
GTTCGCAGCAAGTTTATCTCGAACAATTTCACCAATTGAAACATAATTAACCGAATCACCACAATCATTGCGCAATCTACTTACTAACGTGGTCTTGCCAGATCCCATAGGACCAAAAAGATATATATCATTCTGGTCTATGGTAACTTTTAACCTATCTATACTCATGGTTATCTATTTATAAACGATAAAAATTCATTACGCGTCTGTGAATTTGTCAAAAACACACCTTTAACATTAGTCGTAATTGTCGTAGCGCCCAACTTTTTCACACCCCGCATTTCCATGCACATATGACGTGCTTGCAATGAGACGGCTACACCTTTCGGATTCAGCTTTTCATCAATAAAGTCTGCGACTTGTTTAGTAATTCGTTCCTGATTCTGCAAGCGACGACTGAAATGCTCAAGAATTCTCGCTAATTTTGACAAACCGACAATCTCTTGATCTGGAATATAAGCGATCGCCGCCTCGCCGAAAAACGGAACTATATGATGTTCGCAGAGACTATAGAATGGAATACCCGTCTGAATAATCATACCCGACCTCTCGTTTTTAAACGATGTAACATTAAACTCCTCAGTCTCAAGAAATTCTCTATAAAATTTTGCATAACGATGCGGCGTCTCCACTAAGCCTTCACGACCTACATCTTCTCCTAGTGCCTTCAAAATCTCTCTAGTAGCCGACTCTAAGATCTCCACGTCTACGCTTTACTGCTTCATAAATACTCTCCCGTTTTAGATTATTTGAACAATCGCCCAATCAAAAAAAGCGACCACATGCTTAGTCGCTAAACTTCTACAAATAAGCTTTGAGACTTATCTGCGCACATGGTCGCATCTTTTGTCTCAAAGCACTATTTGTCTAATGCTTCTTTGTAGAAGTTTAGCAGTTACGGTTATACCAGAGATACAACAAGAAAGAAAATCGCATAGAGTTTTCATTCCCAGCTTTGTAAAATCAAAGCTATTATTTTGTGACGAGAGCTCCAACCCAGTTTTATTCAGGATTTTGCAGCTCTACATGCGATAAATTGCCTTGGTGGTTTCGTCAATCTCACTTTTCAGTTGTGGAAACGGCACGCCTTCGCGCGCTGTCACGCCCTCGAAAATCCAAAACACCCGCTCGCTCCAGCCCCAGCCGCACGCCGGCGGCATACCGTATTCCAGCATCTCCACGTAATCAATGTCTAACATCATTGCCTCGTCGTCGCCAGCGTCGCGCATTCGCTGCTGCTCGACGAAGCGGTTCAACTGGTCGATCGGGTCGTTTAATTCCGAAAAACCATTGCCTAGCTCGCTGCCAGCGATAATTGGCTGAAAGCGCTCAACCGACTGTGGGTTGTCTGGGTTTGCTTTAGATAACGGCGAGATAAACTTCGGCGTATTAACCAGCCAGACTGGTCCCGCCACACTTTTACGAATATTTTTCCAAAGCTTATCAATACCGCGCGGAATAGAATCAGTTTTTTCGACCTCAAGTCCATGTTCTTTGAGTTTAGCAGCCACTTCGTTTATTGTTGTGTTGTATACATCAATTCCGTAATGCTGAGCGATCACCTCAGCATAATCCCAGACATCCCATTTGCCGCTCATATCAACGTCAAACTGACCAAGCCGAAAGCGTAA
>CALHQU010000063.1 GCA_938038145.1 uncultured Candidatus Saccharibacteria bacterium | reverse complement strand
ATTTCCATTAACATCTACAGGAAGTCTAAGTCCTCTACCTATTTCCTGCTTTTTGGCTATATCGCTACTTCCGTTTTTCAGTGTACACAATGTAAATACATTTGGATTATCCCATCCTTCGCGCAGGGCAGAGTGAGAAAAGATAAATCGCACCGGCTCTTTCAAGTCCAGCAGCTGCTCCTTATTCTTCATAATAAGATCGTACGCCGAAACATCATCAGAGCCGTTACCCTCGCGCCCCTCTTTACTATTGATGGCGTGACCTTTTTTATCAATAGAGAAGTAGCCGGAATGTATTTCAGACGGGGTAAATTTTTCTAAGTATTTACGAAAATCTGCATTTTCTTCGAATTGAAGCTGCTGGTTCAGGTAAATATCTATAGCTTTTGTGAATTCCTCTTCGAATATCTTCGCGTAGGAACCTTTATGTTCGCCATTTTCATCATAATATTTATACTTGGCAACCTCGTCGATGAAGAATAGAGAAAGAACTTTAATTCCTCTCTTAAAGAGCTTTTGCTCAGTCTCCAGGTGAGACATAATAGTTTCACGTATTTGAATGCGGCGTAGATCGTCAGCATTAGTTTCGCCAATGACTTCACCTTCATAAATACGAAGACCGTTCTTAAAGTCTACATACCTGTCGCCCTCTCTGGCGTTTATCTCCGTAATTAGATATCCGTCATGATACGCCTCCAGCTCACCCGAATGCTTATAGATATCATCGCCCCAGCTAAGAGTCTTCGTTTTACGGCGTATTCCAGTGCCTGCTTTTGAATCAAACTCAAATATAGCCGTAACGGTTGGCTTTTTATTCGGATAAGTATTAATTTTTTGGATATAAATATATCCGTTAGTCGCAGTACCACCCTTAACCGTGATGCCCTTAACTGTAATTTTCTTCACAAGCTGCTTCTGGTAAGCATCAACAGCATCCAAACGGTAAACTTTATTAAAATCTTCACGATGGGTCGCGGAATAGTTTAAGAAAAATAGCGGGTTGAAATTGGAGATGGAAGAGCGGGTGATATTCGCTTTTTTACTTGTGCCAATAACACTTTGCGGCTCGTCAATAATTACAATTGGTTTTGTGGCGGCAATCACGTCAATCGGACGACGAGACCGAAAACTATCAAGCTTCATCGTAATACGCTTGGCGTCGGCTCCACGGGCATTAAAAGCCTGCGTGTTAATAATCATGACGTTAATATTTGGATCGCCAGAAAATTGTTCCAGCTCGCTCAGCTTGGAAGAATTGTAAATAAAGAAACGAACCTTCTTACCGTAATCTTCAGCAAAATGATCCGCAGTCGTCTGAAAAGTCTTATACACACCCTCACGAATCGCAATACTCGGCACCACAACAATAAACTTGCTCCAGCCGTATTGCTTATTTAATTCATACATTGTTTTAATGTACGTATACGTTTTGCCGGTACCAGTTTCCATCTCAATAGTAAACACAGGTCTGTTATTAAGACGCTCAATTTTTGCATTACGGGGAATATTCTGCAGCCCCTGAACTTCGTGCAGATTTTTAATCAGCTGTGCGTCCTGCAGGGAAATGTCCGCATTGCCAAAGCCATACATGTCAACAAAGCTCATGCTGTCACCCTGATCCGCCAGGAATCGATGCTCGGATTTTATTTGCCCAGTAAAAATATCACAGGTCGCCTTAACGGCATCTTCTTGGAATTTTTGGTGCTTGAATCTTAGCTTCATTAGATTACCTTAACTCTCGTGTCAGGACTAATAATACGGAAGTGCTCAGACAGGTTAATTTTTTCAGCAGAATCCTTAAACGACGAATCCTTAAACGCCGCCGTCAGAGGATTTAATTTGGCAATTTCCTTAACAGTTTCTTCTGGAATTTCATCATCAAAGCAGGCAATAAGACCCGTATTTTCATCCAAGTAGCCATACATATAAACCGTATTTTCACCAATTTTACGTGTTTCAAGCTTAAGGTCGAATGGCAGGGCAGAGGTGTAAATTACGCCGAATAATAAGTCCAGCGGCGTGCGGTCTTTTTTAACGTTATCAATCATGTCAAACATGTCACTCTGATTAATTTCACCCAGTGGCTTACGAATGTTTTCATTCTCATTACTACCATCAACGCGGAATACACGGAATCCAGTGTCAATGTCCGCTTCTGGATGCTCAGACTTAATTTTCTCCCCAGCACGGCGCAGACGCTCAGCGGTTATTTGGTCAATGGTGTCGTATCCAGCCTTTTTGGCTTCAGATTTTTCATCAGTCTTTTCATCAAGCTGCACGCAAATGTACTGACGCTTTCCGCCATCTTCAGCGTTTAAGTCCATGACGGCATGACCAGTAGTACCAGAACCAGAGAAGAAGTCGAGAACGATATCTTCTTTTAGACTAGAGGTGTTAAGCCTAATTAAATCTTCTATGAGTTTTATAGGTTTAGGGTTAGAGAAAATATCACAACCATCAAAAGCCTTTTTTAACCCTAGACTACCATTGGCATTTGCGTATTCACTTTTCATAAAATCAGCCGTGTGAAAGATAAGCTTTTCATCTTTATCTACTAAGGAATTGGTCTTTTCGTCAAATCTTTTGTCGAGATATAGCTGCATTCTAAGAGTATTTCCAGTCTCTACGAGAATGCCTAGGTCAGCAGCCGCCTGCATCCTGTCTTTAGACCAAAGCCATCTGTTTCTAGTACCATCTTTCGTCACTGGAGAATATTTTTTACCGTTATATTCAAAATCATAATCCCCGCCCTTCGAATATCCTTGGGTGATGGCAGCTAGAATAGCCTTCGTATCACCTTTTATGTAGCAACCATTCTTGTCTTTTAATATAGTTTTATTTGTAAGGTCTCTAGTTATTATGTTATTAAAATCATAGTTATGATTTTTTACATAACACATGACATAGTCATGAGACACGTTCATATATTGTTCTTGTCCAGATCTTTGAGCGGAAGTTAATCTAGGAATTTGGGTAATAAAATTATCTTCACCAAAAACATCATCACAAAGTTTTTTTAAGTTTGCTTGCTCGTTATCATCAATTGAGATAAATATAACCCCATCATCAGTCAGAAGATTCCTTGCCAGACGTAACCTCGGATACATCATCGACAACCAGTCGGAATGGAATCTGCCATTTGCCTTTGAATTCTCCGCGTACTCGTCTTCAGAGATAATTACATTGCCATCAGAATCCGTAGAATTGTCCTCAAAGTCGGCTTTTTTAACCGTAAAGTTGTCATGGTACACGAAGTCATGACCGGTGTTATACGGAGGGTCGATATAAATCATTTTTATTTTACCGAGGTAGGATTCTTGGAGAAGTTTCAGTGCGTCAAGGTTGTCACCAACTATTAGCATGTTCTTTGTATTGTCAAAATCTTTGGAAGCTTCCACGTCTGGGCGGAGAATCTTATCAATCGGCGCGCCAGCCTCAATAATGGACTTTCGTTTACCAACCCAAGTAAAGTCGTACGACTCATCTTTATCTTCCAGCTTATTCAGCGCTTCGCCCAACGATTCAAAGAATTCGCGACTACTTTTCCAGTCTACGCGGTTCAAGTCGATCTTTTCGACGTTATCATTCATAAGATTTCCTCCACGGTTTGTTATAAATATCCTTACCGTAATTATATCACAAGAGCTGTTGTTTTAATCTGTAACGTTCTTCTGCCAGCGACTGCTTTTTACCAAGCGACGGTTCCGCCTTAATCTTCCGATCCAACGCTGCTATTTGTTTCATAATTCTTTCACGTTCTTTCAGAATCTCAATATCTTCTTTAATGGAATTCGGGGATTTTTCTTTGTTATTTTTATTTACCGCAGTGAGTTTATCTCCGGCAATTTGACGCACGAAGTTGCTAAAAACTGTATCTATATTAAGTCCATCAATTCTAATGTTCTGGAGCTTACCATCATTCCACTCCGTGTAAAAGTAGGTGTCCACCTTAACAGCGTTCTCATTTTTTTGACTTTGCTCTTTGTAGCAAATGGCGGCTTTTTTTACTGAACCTTTTTCTATAATGAAAAGAATCGGATATGGAATTACTGAATCAATAGTTCTCAAAACTTTTTCTGGAATTTCACCATTTTTAAGCACTATACGAAAAACTTCGATTTCTGCCCACTTTTTTACTGGGAGGTTAATTGTGTTGGGCGCAAGTTTATATTCCCAAATTATTCGAGCAATTTCGCTCTGAAAGAGGTTTTTTGTAGCAGCGTCAATATTCTTATAAAAGTATTCTTTGGCGACAATTTTACCGACCTTTGCGCGTTCTGGAAACGTTATCATTATTTAACCACCAGGAAATTAATTAGCTCAAAGTCATCAAGTCCGGATATTTTATTAGTTAGGGCAGTAGTGCCGCCGGCTTTGAATAAACTTGCGACATCTTTCTCGTCCTTAATCGTTACGATGCTATGAATTGCGTCAGAAAGTAGCTTCGAATATACATCCATTTTCTTACCGTTTTCAGTTTCAAGGTTGAATTTTACCACCAATTCACGACTTGGAGTATCTTTTTCTTTACAAAGTAAACGCATTTTATCAAGAAGAGACTTCGGGTTGAGATGATCTACGAATACTTCGCCATCATCTTTAATATAAACAAGGTAAAACGGATGTAGGCGGTTCTGCTTATCAATGTTTACTCCAGAATTGATATTTTTAAGAATATAAATTACACCAGCTGGAGCCTCATCTTTAATAGCACCAGCAGTTGCGCTAATGCCAAATGGTATATGATCCGCGTCACCGTATTTCTTATGAAGTTCCTGTAAATCCATATGGAATTCATTAAGTCCAAGATCCATAATTGAAACACCGCTATTCATCTCTTCGAGGTCAACTACTTCTTTCTGAAGTCGCTCAAGCTGCTCCTTCCTGTATTCAAGTTCTGGATCTGTATTTTCAAGCACATCACCGCCAGCGCCAGTGATAGAAATAAGTTTTGTGCGATTTTCCACGCGTGCTTTAAGGTTTATGTATTCGTCAAGGTCGACATTTGGCCAGAAGTTCACCAACTGGATCTGCTTATTATCCGACCCGATTCGATCAACACGACCAAAACGCTGAATAATACGAACTGGGTTCCAGTGGATGTCGTAGTTAATTAAATAGTCGCAATCCTGCAAGTTTTGACCTTCTGAAATACAGTCAGTGGCAATGAGGATGTCAATATCCTTATCAGCGAGAGCAGCCCCAAACGCGTCTCGATTCTTCGACTTCGGACTAAAGCAGGTTAGGATGCTATTAAAATCTTTTGCCACTCCCGCACAATTGGTTTCTGGATTCCTACTGCCAGTAATAACCCCAGTATTTAAGCCAAACTTATCTTTAATGGCGCCTGATATTTCACCATATAAATAATCCGCTGTATCAGCAAACGCCGTAAAGATAACAATTTTCTTATTATCGCCGTTAATCGGATTTTCAAGCTTTTCTTTAATAACTTTTTCAAGCTCACGCAGCTTAAGGTCGTGATCTGGAGTAATGAGACGGATTTTTTCGATAAGTTCGGACAATACTTCGTGATCATCAGAGAGTTTTTGGCGCCAAGAAATGCGATCCATATCACCAAGTTCAATCCTCAGGTCTTTACCAACTGTATAATCTGAGTCATTGTCATCCTCGTCAATCTCGTTAATTTGCTCCATGACATTACCGAAGTTGAATTTTGTCGTACGACCTTGCTCGAATCGGTCTATATTGTCCATTGTGTCAGCTATGAGATTATCAAGGCGCTCAACCGTTTCACGGAACGCATACACCGAACTTTCCGCACGCTTCAAAAGGTTAGTTATCATAAGAATGTTTCGTCCAGCTTCACGGTTCTCCCACGACTTACCCTGAGATGAATTCAAGTCAACGTATTTCGCTAATTTTGATTTGTGCACAAATTTGAGCGGAGTATAAATCTGGAGATTCAGTTTATCAATATATTCAAACAGCGTGTTAAAGTCTATGTCCTCGAGGTCGGTTAGGTTAGGGCGATAACTCTTCGGTGCAAGTCTTTCAGGGAACTTACCGAGGTTTGTTTCATTATAATATTTTTCGATATGCTTTCTGGAGCGAGCAATCGTAACACTATCAAGCAGGTCAAAGAAATCAAAGCTAAGCATCTCCAGAAGCTTCTCGGTCGTACGATTCTCTGGGTCAAGCTCAGACCAAGATTTGAAGGCGTTATTTGCATCGCGGAATATTTTCTCGAGTGAGCTCCCAACTTTAAGCTTGCCAGAAAGTTCATATTCATTACCGCCGCTCGCAATCATCAGTTGGTTCTTAAGGTCGGTAAAATCTATATTCACTGGAGTAGCAGACAACATCAAAACCTTCGTGTTCACTCCAGCCTTAATAATTTTTCGAATAAGTTTACGGTAGCGATTCTCGTAATTTTCATCACTTTTACGAGTACTATGTTCACCATTACGGAAGTTGTGCGACTCGTCAATCACCACCAAATCATAATTGCCCCAATTGACAAGACTTAGGTCAATTCCATTAGAGGTGCCGCGCTCACGACCAAGATCCGTATGATAAAGAACATCGTAATTCAAGCGATCATCAGCCAAGGGATTATTCTTATAATTGCCCTTAAAAGTATTCCAGTTGTCACTTAAACGCTTCGGACAAAGAACAAGAACTCGCTGGTTTCTGGATTCAAAATATTTAATAACACCTAGCGCAGAGAACGTTTTACCAAGACCCACGGAATCGGCAAGTATACATCCACCATAACGATTAAGTTTTGTAATGCATCCAACTACGGCGTCACGCTGGAAATTGTAAAGCATATTCCAGACCTTAGATTGCTTGAAGCCAACAGCTTCATTAGGAAGCGAGGCGTCATCGATGTCTTCAAGGAATTCACTAAAAATATTATAAAGCGCAATAAAATAAATAAACTCTGGCGAATTTTCTTTGTAAGCTGCTGTAATATTTTCAAGCACAGCATCAGTTACATCAGCCAGGCGATCTTCATCATTCCACACTTCATTGAAAGTGTTAATGTACTGTTCTGTCAACGGAGCATGAACTTTAATTATCGTAGAATATGCGTTATTGCCTCGATCTTCACCTAGTTCGGCAGTAGTGAAGTTTGCAAACGGACTATAAGTAGCATCTCCCTCAGGACTTTCTATATTCATAAATGGAGACATCATTTCATTAGAAATATTTGAGCGAAAATGTGCTTTCTTACGAATCCAATCTGCACATTCCTTCGCTATTGCTTGTTGATTAAGTTCGTTTCGAAGTCGAACTTCAAAGTTGGTGCCATAAAGAGAGCGCTCGCGATTGAGTCTTGGGATATAAAACTCGCGAGCTTCTTTTGGAGCTTTTTCTTTTGTAAATGTTTCTCCCGTAAAAAGAAAATGAAATTCATCGACAGAGTTTAATTCTTTCTTTAAGGCTTCAAATGCATAAATAGAGAAAGAAGCTGC
>CALHQU010000062.1 GCA_938038145.1 uncultured Candidatus Saccharibacteria bacterium | reverse complement strand
TTTTCCCTTAACCATTCGAGAGAAGCCTGTCGTTCAAGGCACCCAAACCTCCAAATTTATTATTTCATTGGTCCAGTTCAATATTCTCAAAGCCTTGATTTATTGCATTGTCATACAACGTGAACAACATCTTCTCATCGGCAGCATAGACGTCTACATATACGCTGTCTGTGACAAGGATTTCTATACAAGGTGGATTCAGACCATTCTTTCTGTTTTTATGAGGTGATGTTAAACTGAATTTACCTGATACGATATAATACACACGTGACCCGAGTAATGAGAAAAAATCCTGATTTGAAAAACACCTAGACGCAAATAAATCGACCATTTCACCGTTTATGTTGTGCCATGCCTGAAGAAACGGATCATCAACATCACATCCGACGTCCCATGTTCCATCGACCAGATCCTTGATGGGAAAAAGGATCTGATATAAATATTGCCCCCATGCATTGGGAATAATAAAACCTAGCTAATTTCTACGCCTTGTTGGCTCAAAAAATCACGAGTTTCATCATCTAATTTACAATTTATGAAACGCGATCGTGCTGCCAATTTTCCGCTACCATAGATAAATTGCGTTTCCTTGTCATATTTCATACCACGGAAGTCGCAGTCTTTTGCTTCAATAATAGCTTTTACGCCACGAAAATCCACATTCCGAACCGACGAATCGGTAAAATAAATCGGTTGCCCGTAGATGTGTTTTGCACCGTCCAGATTACAGTTTTCAAACACGAAAAATCCCATGACAAACTGGCCAAAATCAACGCCATGAAAATCCTCATCCGTAAAGCGAACAAACTCGCCTTCTTGAATGGCGGGGTAGCGCTCACGCTGGTAAGCTGGCAAATCATTGGTGCGAATAGATTCAGCAATGCGATGCGTGATGTTGTCCATAAATTAATGATACACCATTATTTCTCGCAATAACTCCGTCAGTTCCTACTTTACAAAAATCATGAAATTTATTACAATAGGCGTATGATTTTACCTAAATTCCATCATTCACACGTGTTGCCGAGGTAGGACTCTGATTTTTGATTGTATGCGCCGAGTTCTGCCTCGGCGTTTTTGATTGCTATAAATAAGAAATAATGACATAATGGAGCTAACATGAGCAGTTTATCTACACAAAGTTACAAAGGTTCGCGAGACTATTTTCCAGAGGAAAAGCGTCTGCAGAATTATATTTTTAATGTTTGGCACAAGACGGTTGAGAGTTTTGGCTATGAAGAATACGGCGCGCCGCTGCTGGAGCCGCTAGATATTTATCTGGCGAAATCGGGTCAGGAATTGGCGGGCGAGCAAACATACGCCTTTGAAGATCGTGGCGGTCGAATGGTGGCAATTCGTCCAGAGATGACGCCGTCGATTTCTCGAATGGTGGCGGCTAAGCGGCAGGAATTGGCGATGCCTGCACGGCTGTATTCAATTGCTAATTTTATGCGCTATGAACGACCGCAACGTGGGCGTGAACGTGAGTTTTGGCAATTGAACGCGGATCTGTTTGGTGTGGACGGCGCGGCGGCGGACGCGGAGATTATTGAGCTGAGTCACGCTAGCGTGATGAATTTTGGCGCCAAGCAGGAAATGTTTACAGTCAGGGTCAATAATCGCCAATTGATCAATCGTCTGATGAGCCAATTTCTGAAGCTTGATATTGTTGGTTCGACGATGATGATGAAGCTGCTCGATAGGAAAAATAAGATTCCCGCCGAAGAATTTAAGCGTCAGGCGATTGAGATTTTTGGTAGTCAAGCGTCAGAGGGTCTGCCGAAGCTGGCAAAAATGATCAGTATGAAATCTGTTGATGATTTGCCGAGTGAATTGATGGAAGATGAAAGCGTCAAGCAGCTTCGCGAAGTGATGAAATTGCTTGGCCAAAAAGGCATCACGAATGCGGTGTTTGATGTTACTTTGATGCGCGGGCTGGACTATTACACGGGCATGGTTTTTGAACTCTTTGACAATTCGCCAGAGAATAACCGAGCGTTGTTTGGCGGCGGACGATATGACGGATTGGTCGGGCTATTTGGCGTTGAGCCGATTGCTACGGTCGGCGTTGGCATGGGCGCGACGACGATGGAGCAATTTTTGGAAGTGCACAATTTGTTGCCGAAATTGGCGTCTAAAACAGATGTGTACATAATTCCGGTGTCAAAAGAATCTATGGCTGGCGCGGACGATTTGGCACGAAAATTGCGCAGCGAAGGCGTGCGAGCGGAGTTGGACATCACTGGTAGAAAGATTGACAAGCAGATAAAAGCGGCGCTAAAAAAGCAAATTCCGTTTGCGGTGTTCGTGGGTGAGGATGAAATTGCTAGCGGCGTATACACGGTTCGAAATTTGGTGGAGTCTGATGAGCAAAAGGTTAGCGCTGAACGAATCGTGACAATTGTCAAAGATCGTCGATATGATGGCGATGAGGACGCTCTGTTTGAGATATAGTCTGATATCTGTTATAATTAGTCTTTATGAAGACTACTGTAAAAAAACTATCAGATACTAAAGTTCAATTGACGATTTCTTTGGGCGCTAGCGAATTGGCTGACGCAGAGCAGGTTTCCTTGACGAAGTTGGCGCGCGACATTAAAGTTCCAGGTTTCCGCAAAGGAAAAGTTCCCGCAAGCATAGCCGCTAAGCATGTTGATCCGAATGCACTTCAGGAGCAGGTTCTGGAGAATGCTTTGTCAAAGGCAGTAGCTGAGGCGTTTTTGCAGGAAAAATTGCAAGCTTTAGATCGACCTAGTGTTGAAGTTAAGAAGTTTGTTCATGGTTCTGAGTTGGAATTTACGGCTGAAGTTGAAGTTATTCCGTCAGTAAAATTGGGCGATTATAAAAAATTGACAGCGAAAAAAGAAGTAGCCAAGGTCGAGGATAAAGATGTCGACGAGGTTATTGAGCGAATCCGTAAAAACTATTCTGAAAAATCAGAGGTCAAGCGCGCTGCTAAGGCTGGCGACGAAGCTGTGATTGACTTTACGGGAAGGAAAGATGGCGTGGCGTTTGACGGCGGTTCAGCTAAGGAATATGGCTTGAAGCTTGGCGAAGGTCAATTCATTCCTGGATTTGAAGAAGGTGTGATTGGTCATAAGGCTGGCGAAGAATTTGATTTGAAACTGAAATTCCCAGAGGATTATCACGCTGAGAATCTGGCAGGTCAAGACGTTGTGTTTACCGTGAAACTTCACAAGGTTAATGAATTGAAATTGCCAGAGTTGAACGATGAATTTGCTGCAAAATGTGGTCCATTTACAGAGATGAAAGAAGTAAAAGCGGACATCAAGCGTGAACTCACCGCACAAAAAGAGCGTGAAGCTGACGAGAAGTTTAAGGACGCGTTGGTTGGCGAATTGACGGAAAAAAGTAAAGCCGCGCTGCCAGAACTTTTGGTTGAGGATCAATTGCGATCAATCGAGCGTGACTTGACTCAGAATTTGATGTACAGCGGACTGAGTTTGGACAGCTATTTGAAGACTCAGGGCTTCAAAGATAAGGAAGAGTGGGTGAAGAAAGAGGCTCGTCCAGCGGCTGAAAAGCGTGTTAAGGCTGGTCTGGTATTGGCTGAATTGTCGAAGGAATTGAAGATTGATGCTTCTCGTGATGAGATCCAAGAACAGATTAATTTCTTTAAGCAGCAATACGGCAAAGATAAGAAGATGCTAGAGCAATTTGATAATCCAAACGTTCACCGCGATATTGCCAACCGAATGATTACAGATAAGACCGTTGCTAAATTGGTCGAATTAAACACGAAGAAATAGGGTAAATATGCCAAAATCATATCTCATTCCAACTGTCGTTGAAAAATCGGCTGACGGCGAGCGTGCTTTTGATATCTATTCGAGATTGTTGAATGAGAGAATTATTTTCCTTGGCGAAGATGTTAATGAACATACCGCGAACAGCGTAGTGGCGCAATTGTTGCATTTGGCATATGTTGACCCGCAAGCTGATATATCGCTATATATCAATAGTCCAGGCGGCAGCGTTTATGATGGAATGGCAATTTATGACACGATGAATTTTATTAAGCCCGATGTGGCGACGTATGGAATTGGTTTGCAGGCAAGCATGGGGGCGTTTTTGCTCAGCTCTGGCGCTAAGGGCAAGAGGTTTTGCTTGCCGCATGCCAAGGTGATGATTCATCAGCCGTCTTCTGGAACGCACGGAAAAGTGACCGACATGGAAATTGACATGAAGGAAACTTTGGAAGTTAAGGAGATGCTAGCGAAGATTATGGCGAAAAACACTGGTCAGAAGTTGGCTAAGGTTAAGTCTGACATGGAGCGTGATTATTGGATGACGCCAGATGAAGCTGTAAAGTACGGTCTAATCGACAAAGTCTTGACTAAATTGTCGTAAAAAATTGCGTGTTTGTTGTTAAAACTACTAGTGATTCTGCTTGTGGTTTTTGGAGGATATTGTCATAATTTGAGTTAGGCAAGGAGGGCTTATGAGGCAATACTTAGATGCATTAAAATACGTTCGTGATAACGGTGTGCAAAAAGGCGATCGTACGGGAACGGGGACGACGGAAGTTTTTGGCATTCAGACGCGATATAATTTGGTGGACGGATTTCCAGCTATGACCACGAAGAAGTTATATTTCAAAAGCGTCGCTCATGAGCTTTTATGGTTTCTTAAGGGTACGGGCAATATTGAATATTTGGCACAAAACGGCGTTCATATTTGGGATGAGTGGCCGTACAAGAATTATTTGGAAAAAACTGGTCAGGAAATACCAGAAATTAACGGCGATGAATGGCGCACTGGAATGAAGGAATTTATTGATAAGATTGCGAACGATCACGCGTTTGCTGAAGAATGGGGAAATTTGGGTCCTGTTTATGGTGTTCAATGGCGAAAATGGCCGGACGGGAAGGGCGGAACTATTGACCAGATTCAGAACGCCATTGACATGATAAAGACAAATCCAGAGTCGCGTCGGAATATCGTGAGCGCGTGGAATGTGGCGGAAATTGATGACATCGTTCAAGCTGGCGGGCTGCCTCCGTGTCATACGATGTTTCAATTTAACGTAAGACCTGGCAAGAACGGCGAGAAGGACAAACTGGATTTGGCGCTGACTCAGAGATCGGCAGATATGTTCCTTGGGGTGCCGTTTAACATTGCCAGCTATGCGCTACTTTTGTCGATTGTCGCTCAAGTTACCGACAAGCAACCCGGCGAGTTTATCCATACCTTAAATAGTGCACATATTTACAATAATCATCGCGCGCAAGTTGACGAGCAATTATCGCGCCGTCCGCTGCCGCTACCGAAACTGTGGCTCAATCCAGACATCAAGAATATTGACGATTTCACGATTGATGATATTCGCCTAGAGGACTATGAATGCCATCCAGCAATAAAAGCGCCGATCGCCGTGTAGTGTGAAGTGATTTACACTTATAGTCTGAGTGGCTAAGGTTTATTTTTTACGGAGATTTTTCTTCGGCAGAATCTTATATTGTCTGGTGTCGGGATTAAGCTGTATATCTCTATACATTCCTTTTGCTGTAAAGCTACCATCTTCTTCGGACGTTCCTCTTTCTAGCAAGAGTGCTTTGCTGTTGACCGTTCCGTCCTCATTATAGGTAGGACTATCGACAAGTATCGCGAGGAGAGTGTGCACTGAATTCTTATATTCTGGCATATCTGCAATTTTAAGATCGCCACTCTCTTTGAGAGTTTTGAGATCTGTGATACATAGATTATATTGCTCATTCATGAGCTTTATCATACCACAAATACCAAATACTGTCAACTTAAGAAGGCTATTTTCTTTTATATATCACAAAATCAAAATCGTAACTATTTTCAGCATCCGCTGGGTGATGTATTCGATCCACTTCCTCCCATATGTTCATATTTATATCTGGGAAAAAAGTGTCAGCATCGGGAAACTCGGCGTCAATTTCCGTGGCGTAAATAGTGTCAATTTCTGGAATGTCTAGCGCGTCTTTATAAACTTGCGAGCCACCAATAATAAAAGTTGGATACCGTGATAAAGCTAGGGCGCTCTGCAAATTCATAGCCGTAAGAACTTTTTTGACGCCAGTTGGCTTGGATGAAATGACAATATTTTCTCTGTCTAGAAGTGGTCGCGAGCCAATTGACTCAAACGTTTTTCTGCCCATAATGACATTGCTGTTTCTCGTCAAGCGCTTAAAATTCACTAAGTCGGCCGGCAAACTTCGCCCCCACGGCATATCGCCATTTTGTCCGATGGCGCGGTTTTTATCGTAAGCTACAATAATGGCTTTTTCCATAATTTCAGTTTAACATGCTGTAAAATTTACCGAAAGCTTGATAGGAATGCATAAACTTGTCATAATAAGATTTGGTAGAAAAATCACGCAATGGGAGGTGTTTAGTGAGCGTGTACTCAAATAAAGATATATTAGCGGCGATTGAAGACGGGACAATTGTCTGTACGCCGTTCAACCCAAAAAACGTATCAGAAGCCAGCTTAGATTTTACGCTAGGCTTTAATTTTTATAAGCAGGAATATGACGATATTTCGCGAGTTTATAATCCGTTTGACGAGTCTGATGTCAATCGATACTTCAAGGGTCCGCTTAAGGCGATTCCGCACTCCGAATGGTGCGAGCGGCACGGTTTTCGGGAATTTAAGAATATTCCGCCAGATCATCCGATTATCGTTTTGAAGCCTGGTGAGCGAATTTTGGCGCATACGCACGAATTTGTTGGAGTCCGGACGCATGGCGGCGCGGCTGAGGTGAAAAGTCGTAGCTCTTGGGGGCGAAACGGCGTTGCGGTGTGTTTTGATGCTGGCTGGGTTGATCCGGGATATATCAATCGGATTACGCTTGAGATTTACAATTTGAATAAACACGAGAGTGTAGTTTTGCCTGTCGGTGAGAGAATTGGGCAATTGATTTTTCATCACACTGGTCAGGTTGACGGCGGATATGCTAGCGGGCGCGGTGGAATGAGCGGCAAATATCAGCACACTGACGATTTGGATGAATTGATAAAAACTTGGCGTCCAGAAATGATGTTACCGCGGGCGTTTAAGGATCGTCGACATAAACCGATGGAAATTCCGGGACTTGGCGAGGGGATTTTGTGATGATGGCGGGTTCAATGTTTCGCTCACGGACGAAAGAAAAAGAATACATTGATCACAGAAAAAAACATAAGTCTGACGGCTGTGATTTTTGTCAATTGGTAAAACATCACACAGATCAGGTCGTTGGTGAAACGGCGCATTGTCTGATTATTAAGAACAGGTTTGGCTATAATTTTTGGGATGGCTGCGGCGTGGACGATCATTTGATGGTGATACCGAAACGGCACGTGGATTCATTGGCAAATTTGAGCGATGAGGAAAAAATTGACTATATGAATCAGGTTGCTAGGTTTGAATCTAGTGGCTATTCAATTTATGCTCGAGCTCAAGGAAGTAAAACCAGGTCAATGGCGCATCAGCACACGCATTTTATAAAAGTTGACGGCAAGGCGAAAAAGATGATGCTTTATCTGAAGAAGCCGCACATTGTAATTACGAGGTGATGATGAGCGACGCGGGAAAATATATAGTTATCGAGGGCAATGACGGGACAGGCAAGTCGACGCAGGTCGCGAAATTGGCGGAATATTTTCGGTCAATCGGGCGAACGGTTTGCGTGATTGAAGAGCCGGGAAGTGATGATCCAGAAAAATCAACTCTGATAGCAAATGAACTTCGAAAAGTGATTAAAAATGGTGATCTGGCGCGTTCTGCGGCGGTTAATGTGGCGCTAT
>CALHQU010000061.1 GCA_938038145.1 uncultured Candidatus Saccharibacteria bacterium | reverse complement strand
AAAATATTCCGTACCGTTCAACAGATTCAAGCTACAAAGATTACCGCCAATCATTATTCCTTCAGCCGATCCGCCCTGCACGACTCGCGGCCCATTATTTTTCAAAGCTTGGCGCGGCGAAGTTTCGTCATAATTCCACGGAAAATCGTAAAATATCTCCGATTGTTGAACAACAAATTCTGCTGGCTGATCTGAAAGCAAACACAGCCGAAAATACTCCAACGAATAATTAGCTTCTGGCAGCAAACCAAAACAATAGAAATTTGGCATCGCATAAGTCACCAGCCCAGTTTTTGCCAAAATCGCGTGATTGAGAACGGTGATATCAGAAAAGCCACCAAAAATCTTCGGATTGTCTTTAATAATTTGCCAGTTAATTTTGCCTAACAACTGATTTGAATTAAACCCGCCGATAGCCGCCAAAACACATTTCACATTACTGTCCACAAACGCTTCGTGTAAATCTTCAACCTTTTCGTCGTCCGTCGGGCAGCCTCGCTGACTCCGGGAAAAAGCATTTTTACTAAACGAAACACTTAGTCCAAGTGACTCTAACGCCGCTTTCGCTCGATCTAAAACTCTTTCATCAATATCACTTGCTGAGCGCGCTGATGCAACTACTCTAATTTCATCACCTGGCTTTAATTTATCTGGTATCATATATTTCCTTTTCTAAAATTAATCAATCAAAAAACCTCCCGCAGGAGGCATACCACAACAACAAAACACCTCCTGTCTACACGTGGAGATGATGGTGATGTTGCAAAAATAATTTCGTCATGTAACCTATTATACCAAAGATTGATTCAATAAGGAAATAGGCGGTAACCTCGCTTGATTATGTAATCAAAAGCGAGGTTACCGCAGCTGATAGGGACGAGTCAGCCAAGGATAGTCAACACTCGGCCGAGCAACTGCTCGGAACCACGAGTGGACACAACCCTGCCATCAATGACTTCAACCATCGCGTCGAAAGCACGATGCTTGAAGTAGGAAGTGATGTCGCCGACAACTACCCCTCCAAGAGAGACGTAGTCAGCGGAGATTCCAGCCTGTCGCAGACGCATGACAGCATCAACGGAAGCCTTCATGCCATACTGTTCTCGAGAGACAACCAAAACCTTCTCGGGGATTTTGATGTCTTCAATCATGTGCAGCATAGTCATTGCGGTCAAGATTCGCTCCAGACCAAACGCCATGCCAACAGCAGGCTCCGGCTTGTCGCCGAACTTACCAACGAGGTTGTCATAACGACCGCCACCCAACACTGCTCCAACCGGAACAGAAGTGATGACACCTTCGAGAATAAACCCCGTATAGTAGTCAGCACCCCTCGCCAGCGTCAGGTCGACAGACGTCTTGCCAAGGATAGAGTCAGGCACCATCTCAAGGATAGTGCGAAGCTCATCCACAGCAGCAAGACCAGTTTCGGAAAAGTTAAGAGCCTGCTCGACAGCAGACAACTTTTCCAAGGCGTCGATACCATCAAGAAGAATCATCTCAATGATGGTATCGATGACATTGTCTGGCGCACCGTAGTCAACCAGATCGCGCCTGATTCCCTCAACTCCCGACTTGGTAACCTTGTCGGAGAAGTCGAGTGCGCGCTGCACCATCAGCACGCCAGCATCATCAAAGACTCCTGCCTTCTCGGCGATAGCCTTGATAATGCCGCGGTGATTGACACGAATGGTGAAGTCGCTGAAGCCCAACTTAGACAGACCGAAGTGAGCCACGTTGATGACTTCTGCGTCGGCCGAAAGGCAAGCGTTACCAATGACATCGCCATCACACTGGGTAAATTCACGGAAGTGACCCAGGTCAGGCTTGTCATCACGGAACACAGTCTCGATCTGGTAGCGCTTGAGCGGACGCGGGATCTCCGGGTGAGACCCAGCAAACCTCGCCAAAGGCACCGTCAGATCATACCGGTTGACGAGCCGTTCACCCTGCGAGTCCGCAAAAGTAAACAGCAGTTTCTCTCCTTCGCCGTGATGTCCGTTAAACACTTCAGCGTTCTCGAGAATCGGCGTATGCAACGGCTCAAACCCGAAGGTTTCGTAGACGCTGCGGATTGTGTCGATGACAGCCTGTCGCCGTCGCATGTCAACACCGAAAATCTCGCTCGTGCCGAGCGGAATATCGTGCTTCATGACCGGATCCTTTCTACTAGTCGGTCAGTTGAAGAAATTCATCAAGTGTCAGTTCTCGCTTCTCGCCAGAGATCATATTCTGCAGTGTAAATGTTCCCCGAGACACCTCGTCGGCACCGATTACAATTACCTGCTGAATACCAATCTTATTAGCATACTTAAACTTCTTCTTGATTGTGGTTGATGCAAGAAATGTATCAACCAAAATACCACTATTTCGCAAACGACTTGCTAGGTTAAGTGCAGACTTAAACTGGTCATCTGTCAGTGGAACAATCAGCACTTCAGCAATTGACTTCTTCTGAGGCTTAACTATACCCTGCTCGACTAGCTGACTAAACAGCCGGGTCAAACCAATAGACACGCCAACCCCAGGAAGTTTTTTGTTGATATAGTGAGACGCTAAATCATCGTAGCGACCGCCAGAGCATACCGATCCAAGGCGAGGATAATTATCCAGCGTTGTCTCATAAATAGTGCCGGTATAGTAGTCGAGACCTCGTGCAATCGTTAGGTCGATCCTGAAATAATTATCAGGAATTCCCATATCACGCATGAGCGATACAACCGACTCAAGCTCCTCAATACCCTTCTG
>CALHQU010000060.1 GCA_938038145.1 uncultured Candidatus Saccharibacteria bacterium | reverse complement strand
ATAGGCTGTTTTACTTTTTGTCATAGATAATTCGTTCTATTAACGCTGCGAAATCTATCTCCCTCTCCGCGCCGCCACCGCAAACCACATAAAGTAATCCTCCAACGATTCGTCTTCCATGCCGGCGAATAGTTCGCGGGCGCGCAGGACTTCGCGGAGTTTTGGCGATTTTTGGCGGGCGAGTTGCTCGGCGGTGGCGTCCAATAAGTCCAAGCCGCGCTGCCAGGCGCCGGTCATTGCAACCGTATCGCCGCGGCGCCGGGCGGCAAACGCTCGTCCGACCTCTGATCCGATGTTGCCCATTTGCTCGAATATCGTTAAGCTCTGCCACTTCTCTCGGTCAAAGACATGTTCACTCACGGACGACTCCGGCGATGATATCGATGATTTGCTGGCGCACTGTTGGGTCGAGTCATCAACAATCTTCATGATTTAATTGTAGCACGAATAGGCGGGATGGTGATTGTGTCTACTATGCCGTGGCATACTCCCACTCAGCAATTGATAGCGTAAATATTATTATCAATAAGCCGTCAAATTCAGCTTACCATCAACATACTCTCCCAAAAATACATCGCTATAAGACTTCAACCCCTGCTTTTTCATTTCTCTCAGCAGCCATTTTTCATCCTCGCCAATTACCTGCAAAATATCAGTTTGCAGCTGCCCGTCTGTTATCAATGGGAATTTCGGGTTTTCTTCTCCTTCGTGGGTAATGATTAATTCGCCGTCTTGTTCCACCACGGCTCTTTTCACTTTTCTCGTTGAATAGATATGATGAGTTCGCAGTTTGAACGATACATCATGAGCACTCAAACCAACTTTCTTGCAGTTTTCAATGTTAATTTTTCCATTATCAATGATTATCAACGCTCTACCGTCGATCAATTGCTTTGCTTTCACGTTATATTGCTTTATTCATTTCAATGTCAGCACCAGCGCGCACCATATGCACAAAATGCCGATGTAATCCAAAATTTGAATGCTATTGTTATAAATAACGCCTCCAATGATGCCGCCCAGCACATAGTTCTGAACTTGATCGCTGGCAGATAACGGCGACAAATTACCCTTTCCGGAAACATTGATGATTATCGTCAGCGCGAAAAATCCGATCAATAATTTTATTGCTACTAAAATAAATTCATTCATAATTTACCTACTTTTTTCTATTAAAAACGCTCTGATATTTATCAGAACGCTCATCAAACTTATTTCAATCGTAGGAACTTGGTGAGGTGCGCCTCCCCATAACTACGACTGTCCACCACAACAGTTTTGTCTTGAACTGGCACCTCACCTATTCCTGGATGTGATAATATCATAAATCCACCCGGTTTGAGTAGTCTCATTAGCTTAGAAACTGTGGAAAACTGTGGATTATGGTACGGCGGATCGGCAAAAATAATATCAAACTCCCCTGTTGAACTCGCACTTTCTAGCCAATTTACTATCGTTGTTTTTATTACAATAGATTTTTCTTCGACGCCCAAAATGCTTATGTTTTCAGTAATTACTCGCTGAGCGACTCTATCTCGCTCCACGAAAACCGCCGACTCTGCACCGCGACTTAACGCCTCTAGTCCAACAGCACCAGACCCCGCAAAAGCATCCAAAACCCGCGCGCCGCGTATCGATTCACCTAAAGAATTGAACATAGCTGAACGCACTCGCTCGCCCATAGGATGCGTCGTTGAGCCAGGCGGAGTTTTTATGAATCGCCCGCCAAATTCGCCAGAGATAATCCTAACTCTCACTTTTTTCTGCCTCAAGTTTCCAAACGGACGCCAGCCAGCCCAACATCACCGACTTTATAATAATCGGCATCAGCTCGTGATTTGTCTGCCAAGCAAGGTCCGTCGTCCAGCCGCTCTTGCTAAAATTGTCATACATTTTCATCGATGCCACGGCGTGAACCTGGTCCAAATAATACTCGCGATAGCCGTGATTTTTCACTTGCAATATCTCATCGTCACTCGGAATTGCGTCCTTAAAACGCGGATACGATACCACGCTAGCTACGCCAGCCTCAAACGCCACGTGCGTCGTCATCATACCTTTGGCGCCCCAGAATTTCCAGTTGTTCTTAATCAGTTCAATTCCGTTATCGCCCTTCATGAGATTTTTCTTCAAAATTGAAGTTCGTGTCTCCAATCCTTCACCGCCACGAAGTTCCGCCATAGCTTGTTCCAGAGGAAAATGATGCGCTGGAGTCAAACCGTCGGTAATCGCGTGCGCCATCCACGCCGCCTCAAACGCCGCTCGCTCGGAATTATTTGTTCGTAGCGCTTGGACTAAATTGCCAATATGTCCGTCAATCATCTCCAAAAGTGCAGTGTCATTCGGATCGTCCGGATTTATAAAGTGCCAAGGCTCATCCACAGCCGGACTTTTTCGCTTGACGCCATCAGGACCATTCTTGCCCTCAAAATGAAGAATATTTTTAATATCAGGAAAATCACACCAATCAGGAAGAATTGGTTCTATATTTCTCCTTGCGACTCGATCTATTTTTTGGTGGACGCCAATAAATCGACCAGAGCCATCCCTAATTGTTGTTCCTGCGTACATATTAATTTAAAACAGTTAATCGCTGATAGCGACTGACGGCATGCGCCAGATGATTATATTGTAGCAAATCTTGCCCCTCTTTGACAAAGCGTTCAGCTTCGACTTGAGCGCGAGCAATTAGCGCCGTATCCGCCAGTGAAGCAATTTTCAAGTTCAAATCCCCGTGTTGCATTTTGCCGTAAATCTCACCAGGTCCACGTAATCTCAAATCAACCTCCGCTAAATAAAACCCATCTTGCGATTTCTCAATCTCTCGAAGTCGTTGACTCGGCTTATCATGGCTGCTCATCATCAAATGACAAAAACTCTGATGTTTCCCGCGCCCAACTCGCCCGCGCAATTGATGCAATTGGCTCAATCCAAAATTGTCCGCATTCTCAATCAGCATCACCGTCGCATTCGGCACATTCACACCAACTTCAACCACGGTCGTACTAACCAACATATCCAGCTCGCCGTCCGCAAATTTCTGCATCACTTCAGCTTTTTCTTCAGCGGGAAGCTTTCCGTGTAACAGCCCAACTCGACGATGACTGAAAATAGTCTTGGACAATTTATTATATTCCGCCTCCACCGATTTCTTATCATTATCTGGATTATCATCAATCAACGGACAAATAACGTAAGTTTGGCGACCTTTGGCTAGCTCATTTTCAATCGATTCATAAAGCTTCGGAGCTGATGCTGGCGACCAAATCTTAGTCTGAATTGGCTGACGACCAGAGGGCAACTCGTCCAAAATAGAAATGTCCAATTCGCCATACAACGTCAGCGCCAGACTGCGCGGAATTGGCGTGGCGGTCATACTTAAAAGATGTGGCATAAAATCTGATTTTTCAAGCAGAGCCTGTCGTTGCTTCACGCCAAATCTGTGCTGTTCGTCGATTACCGCAAATCCCAATTTATGATACGCAACTTTCTCCTGAATTAGCGCGTGAGTACCAACAACAACATCAATATTACCATTTGCCAGATTATCAAGCAGTTGACACCGAGCCAAGCCTTTTACGTGCCCAGTTAAAAGCGCAACAGACACACCAAATGGCGACAATAGCTCGTCAAGCGTTTTCGCATGTTGCTGCGCCAAAATCTCCGTCGGCGCCATAATTGCCGTCTGAAAACCAGCCTTCGCTACTTCCGCAGCCACCAATCCCGCAACGACAGTTTTTCCCGAGCCAACATCTCCCTGCAACAACCGATTCATCGGATGGTCAGACTCCAAATCTTGCAGAATTTGCCACGCAGCTCGGCGCTGAGCATTCGTCAAAGGAAACGGCAATTGATCCACAAAACTCTTCACAACCGACTTATTGAACGGAATTTTCCAGCCTGTTAATCTGGTCTGTTCTTGCTTATTAAATTGTGCCGCCAATATCATCTCGAACAGCTCCTCAAACGCCAGGCGCTCACGACCGCGGGAAATTTCCTCGTGAGTTTTTGGCGCGTGAAGAAACTTAACCGCCTCAGATCGACTAACCAATTTTTGGCGCCGAATAATGTTTTCCGGCAAAGTCTCGGGCAAAAAATCCATAATTGGACGAATATTTTTCATCAAATCTTGTACGGTTTTCGGGCGGATATTTTTAATCGATTTATTCAAAAAATACCGGCGACACCTCCTTCAATGACGATGCGTAAATACGCGTACCTTGACGGGCTGTTTATATTGATTGCAATGAGCTGCGCGGTAGGAGCATGGCTGCTCCGCAGAATCGGAATGCAGGCGGTGTCATAATGATTGAATTTGAAAAACCGTTTTTCCTGTTGTTCATCATTGCTATTCTGCCTGCCGGTGCCGTTACGTTGTACCGCATAAAAAAATTAAAAGAAAGCTACGCAGCGGCAGAGGAGATTCAAGCCATTATACGGACATTGCGAATCCGAACGGCGCTTTGGAGCATCGGCTGGCTGTTCCTCAGTATTGCCGCAGCAGTACCGCTCTGGGGCACAAAACAAACCACCGTAGTTAAACACGGAAATGCGGTCATCTTTGCCGTCGATATTTCGCGTAGTATGACCGTCGCCGACATCACACCGAACCGGCTCGAATTTGCAAAGCGGTATGTTTCCTTTTTGATAGAACGCTTACCGGAAACTGCCTGCGGACTCGTTACGATAAAGGGACTGGGTACGCTTGCCGTACCGTTGAGTTTTAATCATCAGAGTGTACTGACCGCAGCGGAAACGCTGTCGCCGTTCAATGCAACCTCGGCGGGCA
>CALHQU010000059.1 GCA_938038145.1 uncultured Candidatus Saccharibacteria bacterium | reverse complement strand
CTATCAATTAAATAGCAATTTTAGCGCGACCCTTTAGACGGCGGCGCTTCAAAACCAGCCTACCAGCCTTGGTAGAAACTCGTGCCCTAAAACCATGCGTCTTTGCGCGGTGTCGGGTGTGTGGTTGAAATGTTCGCTTTGGCATATCAACAAATAGTATATATTCTTTCAGTACTTTTTGCAAGTCGACAATGACTTTTCCACTATCGACGTATATTTTTCCACAGTTTTAACAGATGAGAATTTTAATTGTGGAAAACTCTACCCCTGTTTTGAATAGTAGCTTTTCTACTCCGTTTATACTTGTGGAAAACTCCTTATATTTGCTATAGTAAGGATAGTTAACAGAATTTGAGGGAGTAATTTTCGTGGATAGTCATGCGGTTTGGCAGGGTGTTTTAGGTGAGATTGAAGTAACTGTATCGTCTTCGTCATTTACTGCGTGGTTCAAAAATACCAAATTGGAAATAATCTCCGACAAAGAAGTTCTTATAATTGCGCCGAATATTTTTGCTAGAACTCAACTTGAAAAGCGATTTCACCCGCAAATATTAGAGGCCTTGGCTCATAATGGCATTAATGCCCCGTCTATTTCTTATAACGTCGAATCTAGTAATAAAAAACCGCGCGTTAATCGTGAAGTTGATAAAAGTGGACAACAAGAACCAGCAAAGCCACTAATTTTACCGTCGAGAAAATCTCATTCTAGTAATCTTAATCCCAGGTATACCTTTGATAACTTCATCGTTGGCTCGAGTAACGATTTGGCCTATGCCGCTTGCCAAGCAGTCGCCGCACATCCAGGAGAAAAATATAATCCACTCTATCTTTACGGAGGCTCTGGACTTGGTAAAACTCACTTAATGCAAGCTGTTGGTAACGAGATAGTTAAAAAACAACCTTCGGCGCGCGTGCTTTACATCACTACGGAAACGTTTGTTAATGAGTTTCTGGATTCTATTCGTTTCAAGAAAAAAGGCTTTTCCGATAAATATCGCAATGTCGATGTATTGATTGTCGATGATATGCAATTTATCGCCGGGAAAGAAAAAACTCAGGACGAATTTTTCCATACATTTAACGATCTTCATCAAAACAACAAGCAAATTATTATTAGCTCAGATAAACCGCCAAAAAGCATTCCTACTCTAACCGATCGTTTGCGCAGTCGATTTGAATGGGGTATGGCGATTGATATTCAGATGCCTGATTATGAAACTCGTTGCGCTATCGTTAAAGCGAAAGCTGAACTCAGCAACACTGAACTAGATTCCGATGTTGTAGAATATCTGGCGACCAACTTTAAGACAAACATTCGCGAGCTGGAAGGTGCTTTGAATCGACTACTTGCTTATGCGGAAATGCAGAATTTCACGCCTGATTTAGCGGCAGCTGAAGGAATTTTGGGAGATATTAAACGCAATAGACCACAACATATAACAGCCAAACAGATAATTGATAAGACAGCACGCTATTATAATATTGATGTAAAAGATATGTGCTCATCCAGGCGAGATAAATTTATCGCGATGCCAAGACAAATTGCGATGTTTCTTCTACGTAGTGAACTGAAAATGAGTTTTCCGAAAATCGCCCAAGAGCTTGGACGAAAAGACCACACGACCGCTATGCATTCAATTGAAAAAATCACCAAGGAAAGCCTTACAAATGTCAGTATCCGCGAGCAAATTAACGATATTAAGGATAAATTATATGTTCATTAATTGTGGAAAAGCTGTGCAGATGCTGTGTTTTTGCGGCGACTTACCAACACACAGATCTGTGGAAAGAAAACGACGAGTCAGCAGGCAGTGGAATAATACACAAATATCCACTATAAAGTTCACAAATAACACACATAGTTTTCCACCTATTTTATCGCCACTTTACCCCTGTTTGAACACATTTTTTACCCAGTTTCCACAGCACCTATTACTATTAAGACTAATTAAAAATTAAGGAAAGTATAATGAAAGTATCAGTCACCCAAGAAAAACTCGCAAAAGCACTTAATCTAATCAAAGATATTGCATCAAGTCGTAATGAATTGCCGATATTAAATAATATTTTACTTCGCACCGATGGAGGAAGATTATTGATTGCTGGAACGAATTTGGAAATTGCTTCTACTCAATACATTGGTGCGAAAATTGAAGATCATGGATCTATTACAATCCCTGCCCGATTGGTGTCAGAATTCATTACAAACTTACCAAGCGGCCCAGTGGAACTTGAAACCAAAAACGAGCATTTACATATAACTTCAGGGAAATTCTCATCAGTTATCAATGGTGTGGTGGCTGATGAGTATCCTGAGCTGCCTACAATTGATGAAAAGACCGCTATGCAATATGAAATTGATGTCGAGGATCTGAAGAAAGCCATAGTCCAAACGAAGTTGGCTGTTAGCTCTGACGTTACGCGAGCAGTTCTTACGGGAGTTTATTGGCACAATTATGAAGGATCGCTATATCTGGCTGCTACTGATGGCTACAGGCTGGCAGAAAAGCGTCTGATAAAGTCGGATAATGAAGTTTCAGCCATTATTCCCGCCTCTACTTTGGCGGAAGTCAGTAAGAGTATCGGCGATGAGAAGAAAATTACGGTTCTTTTTGACGATTCTCAAGTTTGTTTTAAGACGGGAGATATGGAAATTGTTAGCCGATTGATTGACGGAAAATTCCCCGATTATCGTCAATTGATTCCAGCGACTGCCGAAACTGAGATTGTTATTAAGAAGTCTGATTTTAGTCGAGTTACGAAAATTGCGGCGTTATTTGCACGTGAATCTGGTGGTGGAATCACAATTACCGCATCAGAGGAAAATTCACTGCTTTCTATTCATTCGATTGCGTCTGAGCTTGGCGAAAACACTTCAGAGGCAACAGCTAAGATATCCGCAGACGGTCAAGTGACGCTTAATTCACGCTACCTAACGGAAGTTTTGAATATTATTGACGCAGATGAAATCGTATTTTCGTTCAATGGTAAATTGTCGCCGTGCGTAATTCGAGAGCAGATAAAAAATCCTGATTATATGCACATTATTATGCCGCTTAAGAGCTAGTAGAAAACGGAGATAGCCTAGAGGCTGTTTCTGATAAAATATCTTCTGGTATATCTTTGGTGTTGTATATAGTATTGATTATTTGTGGTTTAGTTTTAATCACCCATTTGTCGTTTTCTTTCTTCAAAATAACAGTGTAGACATCACCGGAATTTCTATCTATAACCCCGCGCTGATAACTAGCTGCATACCAGTCCGTGTTATTTCCTAGAATAATTTCTTTTTGAAGTATAAAAGACGATTTTAACTCTGGATATTTGGCAAATAATACCTCTGAAATATCACTTCTATATTCATTTATTTTACTAGACATGAATTTTTGGCTATATTCAGTTTTTATAGATATATTTTCATCCGATCCTTTTACTGTAAATTCCGTGGAATTCTCATTGATAGAACCAGATTTAGATGATGTCTTTATTGTATATTTACCGTCTGATAACTGTATTTTAGAATTACCATTTATCGACGTAATTTCGGAAGTGCTTTTGTCTGTGTTGCGATATATTTTTGCCGATAGGTTTTCCTTGTCGAAAGTTATAGATATAGTGTGTGTTGGCTGGATAAACACAATTGCTAGCAATATTAACGTTAGTATTGCTAATGTAATGCCTCCGATGATAATATTCC
>CALHQU010000058.1 GCA_938038145.1 uncultured Candidatus Saccharibacteria bacterium | reverse complement strand
CGGCGTGGCGAGCAGCGACCTCGGCGGCCTTGGCGTCCAATTCGGCCTGCTTGGCTTCTTCGGCGGCCTTTTTCTCGGCAGCTTCTTTAGCTTTTTCCTCTTTCAAGCGAGCGGCTTCTTCTTCGGCATGCTCGTCGCGGACAGCGTTGACAGCTTCGCGATCAAACTTGACTGCCGTCAAGCGGGCCGACTTGCCGCTGCGTTTGCGCAGGAAGCTGAGGAAGTTGCGGCGAACCTTGGCCCGGCGCACAATCTCGACTTTTTCAACCAGCGGGCTATGCAGCAAGAACGATTTCTCGACGCCGACACCCGAAGCAACTTTGCGTACGGTAATGCGGCTAGTGTGCTGGCCTTTGTTGTCGGTGCGGATGACCACGCCCTCGAACATCTGAATGCGCTCTTTGTTGCCCTCTTTGATTTTCTGATAGACGCGCACAGTGTCGCCGCTGCGAACATCGACAACTTGCGCTTTCTTTTGCTCGTCGTTGACTTTTTGGATTAATGCAAAACTCATAATTTTTCCTATCTTTCGAACCGATTCTGGCTGGCCACGCAGTTGTACCTCTGCGGCTCCACATCAAACAAGGCTCGAATATTTAACTCTCGTACAATTACATAAGATAATAACACAAATCTGAAGAAATATCAATTAAATAAAATTGGAGTATAATATAGTTATGGATTACAATAAATTAGCACTCGAACTACACGAAAAATACAAAGGTAAAATTACGACTAGCCTCAGAGATAAAGAGGAGCTTAATCGCGACAAACTTAGCGCTTATTACAGCCCTGGCGTCGGCGCAGTCAGTCAAGCAATTGCCGAAAATCCAGCCGATCTACCAAAGTACACTTGGACGAACAATTTAGTCGCCGTAATCTCAGACGGCTCAGCAATTTTGGGCTTGGGCAATTTGGGACCAAAAGCCGCCATGCCAGTCATGGAAGGAAAAGCTTTGCTATTTAAGCATTTTGCCGATGTCGACGCAGTGCCAATTGTGTTAGACGTCCACGAGCCAGAAGAAATCATTGCCACAGTTAAAGCCATCGCGCCAAGTTTCGGAGCTATCAACCTCGAAGACATTGCCGCACCAAAATGTTTTGAAATTGAAGAGCGATTGAAGGCAGAATTAGATATTCCAGTCTTCCACGACGACCAACACGGCACGGCTGTCGTTGTGTTGGCGGGCTTAATTAACGCCGCTAAATTGACAGGACGAAACCTGGCAGATTGCAAATTCGTGGTCATCGGCGCAGGCGCAGCTGGCACAGCGATCATCAAATTGTTAAATCTTTACGGAGCAAAAAACATCGTAGCAGTGGACAGCCGGGGAATTGTCGGAAAATCACGCACAGACTTGAACGCTGAAAAAACCGCGCTATTGGAATACGTCGACGCATCGCAATCTGGCTCAATTGAAGATGCCATCACCGATGCAGACGTATTCATCGGCGTATCGCGTGCAGGACTTCTCACTCCAGAATTAGTCCAAAAAATGGCGAAAGATCCAATCGTATTTGCACTAGCAAATCCTGTTCCAGAAATTATGCCAGATGTCGCCAAACAAGCCGGCGTCGCAATCATCGGTACGGGTCGTAGCGACTTTCCAAACCAAGTCAACAACTCCCTAGCCTTCCCTGGAATTTTCCGCGGCGCATTAGATCACGGAGTTAAGAAAATCACCGATCAGCACAAATTGGCGGCTGCTGAAGCACTAGCTAGCCTGGTTGAAAATCCAACCATCGACAAAGTCGTCCCAACTGCGTTTGATGAAGGCGTTGTTGAAGCTATTGCGAATGTCATTAGATAAGCCTAAACACCAGCACCGTCAGCTGCCTCAATGCGTCTAGTCCGCCCAGTAAATACTGGCAATAATTCTTCCTGGTTATTTTTGTCGCAAGCACCCAAAAGCATTAATAAGTGAGTTACACCGTTCTCTTCTAGTGTCTTTCTCACAGACTCATCATCCACCTTGTCCGCAGCGATGTGCGACACATACATCCTTAGTGCGTCAGGTGTTTGAGCTTTCCAGCTAAGGATATTAAAAGGGTACTTATTTTTGTCTCGATGCCTTAAGGTCGTCCAAGAATCACGTAATCCAGAATCTGACGTTGCAACAATTTCTGCCGCTAATTTTAATTTATTATAAAGACTGGGCAAAATACTCTTCTGCTTTTTCTTAGTCTCATAGCCAGACATTCTGTGTTCAATTCTCTTGGCTGCTTCAGTACGAGCATCGACTACTATCGTAACATCATTACCGCTTCTCTTAATATATAAAACCTTAGCCATTTCATCATCTAACCACGGAAATGTTTCGTGACTAAGCTCTATATAATCCCCGACCTTCAAGTTAACCTCCACCGCCTGAACATCCTGATCACTCACCTCGCAATTTCCCTGGCGTGATTGCTTATTTCTCTTTCTCTTCCTCGCCTCGTTCAAAGATTCAGCAGCGATTTTAGGTGCCGCTTCATAGCCATTCAATTTCTCCGAAAGCACCTTCAGGGCGTTGTCTAAAGCCCCACTCAGACACTCTTTAGCCATAGATTCAGCAAGACTACGAACCACTGGACTGTTTTCTTTAATTGTCGCTTCTTTATACTGCTTGGCTAGTTCCTCTTCGCTTGGCAATTTTATGGATTTTATAAACTCAAGAACACTGTTGGCAAATTTTAAATCACCCTCAGGATTAATACCATTACATTCCTCATCTTCAACCTCCTTAAGTTTCCGACGCTTAAAGTCCTCCAAGAAACTACTCAACTTCATCTTGCCATCATTACCTGGAATGTATTCAGGTCTAGTAATTGTAAAATCATCAGGTAAACCAAAAGCCCCATCCTTAGTAAGGCTATCAGTCACAGCCTCCCTTGCCTCTGCGATAAAGTTCATATATTCACGATCTGCAAGTTCAGGACTAATTATTTTATTAGCGTGCTGCCATCGTTTTACGTCGGGAATCACATACTCTTTAGCTTTGCAAAATTTTGGAATATTCACTTTCGCCAGATTTTCGGGAAAAACTACACTAAGATTTTCCCTTATAAATTTCTCGCATGTTCCATTAAATATACTTCTTAATGATTCTTTGACTTCCTCTATATCAAAATCTATCTCTATGCAATCTGGAAGCCTGTTATACTCCTCCTCAATTTGCTGAAACAACCTAAGAACCTCCCCGTAAGATTCTTGATATTCACCGCGCAACTCCTCACCTTCAACAAGAAACGGTACACGCTTAATAATAAGCTTTACATGACCTATAATTTGACTTATGTAGTTTTTATTAGGATCTTCTGCCTGAGATAGTTCACCTTCAACAACATAACCATCCCGTTGTCTTTCGCTCATAAACTAATATTTTATCAGTTTATGGATATAAAGTCAATTATATTACTCTATTGACTTCTTCTAATGTCGTTTCACCACGAAGAGCTGCCAACACGCCAGCCTGGAGTAGCGTCACCATGCCGTCTTCTTTTGCAGCCTTTTCAATCGCTTCCGTGTGAACATCCTCAACATCGCCGCGCAAGAATTTCTGAATATTCTCGCTCACGACCAACTGCTCCATTACTGGAATTCGCCCCTTGTAGCCAAACGGAACGTCATCCGTCGGCACCGCACGCCAAAGCTTAAACGTATCCAAATCTGGGCAATCAACATTCTCTGGCAAATCTTTCAAAACCTCTTTCACCCACTTGCGAGTCGCCTCATCTGGCTCATATTCTTCCTTACTATCATCCCATAATCGCCTCACCAGCCGCTGAGCAATAACCAGCCGAACCGCCGAGCTAAAAATCGGGTTTTGCCCAATCATATCGATCATACGACTAAACGCCGCCGCAGTCGAATTGGCGTGAAAGCTAGACAGCACCAAGTGTCCCGTAATTGATGCCTGAATCGCAGTCTTCGCAGTTTCATTATCGCGAATCTCACCAACCATCACCACGTCTGGATCAAGGCGCAAAACACTACGCAAACCGTCAGCAAACCTCTGTCCATTTGTCGTATCAATTGGAATCTGAGCAATCCCAGGAATCGTATTTTCTACAGGATCCTCCAATGTGATAATCTTTCGATCTGGCGTATTAAGAGCATTCAAAATACTGTATAACGTCGTAGACTTTCCCGAACCAGTAGGACCAACCATCAACAACATCCCTCGCGGATGAGAAATAACTTCATCGATTTGCTCGCGCTCTTTCTTTGAAATGCTCAATAGATCCAAGTTCAACATTGACTCGTCAAAATTGAACAATCGAAGCACCAAGTCTAAGCCATACACCGTCATCACGGCTTCCACGCGCAAATTCAGCACATGCGATGCGCCATCTCTATGAATTTCCTGTTGCATATGTCCAGACTGAGGCTCTCTAGAAGCGGTAGAAATATTCGCGCGCGACGCCAAAGTCGCCATAATCACTCGATATCTATCCCGGCTAAGTTCCGCCACCGTATGCAAAGCTCCGTCAACACGCATACGAATTCGAATCGATTCGCGCTGATTCTCAATGTGAATATCCGACGCGCCCAACAAATCCGCTTGATCAATCAAATAATTAAACACGTCATTTGTGCCGACGGAAGCCAAAGTCTGCGTAACCTGCGCCAGAGTATCGCTATCGCCCTCCTTGGCAATTTCAATATTGTCGTAAATCACTTTTTTCGGCGGATCAAACCTGAGCATAATTGACCGAAACGCTGAACCAGAAATTAAGAAAAAGAAGATTCGCTTGCCGTTTTCAACATACTGATCTCGCATTCGCTTCATCAACGACTCAGAAGTTTGCGATGTAACACCAAATCTATAAGACTGGTCCTCCTCATTAAAGGCTAACGGGACCAACCTACCCTTATACATCTCTTCTATCGTCAAAACATCCTTAAGCAAGGGTAAAGTCTCTTCAAATTCTCGCCCATCAAGATATTGAAGTCCTAAAATTGACGCTCGACGACGAGTCGCTTCCTCATCTTGCTCACGGCGTCGCGCCTGAATTTTATCTTCGTCCATATGAAAATTATACCAAAAAGCTTACGGTTTTACGAGTGATATAATAGTAATATGAATCCAGAAATTACTCTGTTAGTCCACAATATTCGCTCGACGCATAATGTCGGGGCAATTTTCCGCACGGCCGAGGGATTTGGTGTGAAGAAGATTATTCTTAGCGGCTACACGCCGTATCCAGAATTGAGTTTATGTAGCAAGGCGCCTGCTTGTGCGCTTGTTGATGGAGAAATTCGATCTGAAGATCCTCGCCTGCCGCATATTCGCGAAAAAATCACCAGCCAAATTCATAAAACTGCTTTGGGCGCGGAAAGTTTGGTGCCGTTTGAGTTTTACGAAGATATTAACGATTGGATTAAAGAAAATCAGCAAACAGAAAACTTGCCAATTATCGCGCTTGAGCAATCAAAAGACAGCGTGATGCTATCAGAATTTCAGCCGCCTGAAAAATTTGCGCTGCTACTTGGAGAAGAAGTCTACGGAATCACGCCGGAACTTTTAGACAATTGCGATTTCACTGTAGAAATCCCAATGTTCGGCCAAAAAGAATCATTCAACGTGTCGGTCGCAACAGGAATTGCGCTATTTGGACTAATTTTCCCTGTCAGAAAATAGCTTGCCTTGAGAATTTTGGTCTAGACTAGAGCTCTCTTGGCGGGCTATTTTCATTTGAAGGTAATTTATTTTTATCACGCCGCTTGACTTTATTAAATAAATATTGTAGATTTATATATGGCTTTTGTTGGGAATTATTCCAACAAAAGCAGCCCTTTATGGTCCTGAAAGAAAGGAGAACGCGATGTTCGTTCTCGCTATCACAGTTCAACTATCGTTGATCTGCTTGTCGGCAGAAGTCGTGACGCTGGCCGAGAAGACCGGTCGCTTTATTAACAAGGGAAACCTAGGCGTAGTAGCTCTAGTCCTAGTAGCGGCTACGTTTGCCTGTTTCTGGATCCAGTTTGGATCCATGATGCGTAGCCCTGAAGTTAACATAGTGTTAGGGTTACTCCAGCTCAGCAGCCTGTATACGGCTGTGGTTTTCTGGAGTAAGTTGCGCAACGACAAGGTAGCTTAATCGCCGCCTAGCGAGAAAACAGGGGGCTTAATGCCCGCTGACAAGTTAGCCCGCCGTAGAGCAACCAGCTCCGGCTAAGGCCTCTGTCAGCGGGCTAACTATCACTTTAGAACTACACACTCTTCACCCAGAGTGTTTTTTAATTGGCTTAATAGGTTATCATTAGCATCAACCTTAAACGGCAGACGCATGGCTGATTTTTCTTTCTCGCCCAGCACCAAAACCACGTCAGTCGTGCCGGCATTCTCGCCGCAGACAGACTTCATTTTCACCAACCGCGAATGGTCATTCGGATCTTTAATATACACAAATAACTTTGAGGCGGGAATTTCTGGCGCAACGTTGACAGGCGCCGAATGAGTTTTTGGCTGCGGCTTGGCGGCGTCATTCTTCACGGTAGACTTCGGAGAAGCTCCATTTTTCTGATTACGATAAGCTTCACGGCGCTCTTTTTTAACGGCAGAGCTAATTTTTGGCGCATCCATTTTACGACCAGTAGACTCATAGCCATTGATATCGTTATCCGTAATCGCAATAATATCATCGGCAATTAGTTTACTTTCATTGCCCAAATTTCCGTCACGATCTCGCGCTGAATTTTTACCAGAAACTCGAATCACCGCGTCCTGAACCAGCTTGGCGCCAACTTTCTCATACAGATTTGGGAAAACAATTATTTCACCCTCACCGAATTTGTCCTCAATTCCCACGAACGCCATCTTCGAACCGCTTTTTGTGACAATTGTACGAACGGTGCTAATAATTCCCCCTACCGTCATCATTCGACTGTCGTACTCAGGAACTAATTGCGTCAACGGTTGAGTTTGTTCGCTCAAATACGTTTCATACCTATCGAGCGGATGCGCCGAGATATACAGCCCCAACAATTCTCGCTCCCACATCAAGCGCTCTTTATCGTCGTGTTTCACGGGAGCCTTCTGGAGATGAAGAGTCGATTGGACACTCGCCGCATCATCGCCGCCCAACATTCCAAACAAATTAGTCTGTCCGCTGGCGGCTTCTTTTTGGAGCTTGGACGCAAATGACGTAATGGAATCCAGATTAAACAACAAATCAGATCGATCGCCCATATCATCAAACGCACCAGACTTAATAAGCGACTCCCAAGCTTTTCTATTGAACTTGCTGGTTGAAACACGCCTAGCAAAATCCTCAACCGACGTAAACGGACCATCTTCGCGCGCCCGCAGAACTTCCTCGACCGCACCAACGCCAACGCCCTTCACTGCCGACATTCCGAAACGAATTTTATTCTCATTCGGCACCACAGCAAACTCAACGAACGACTCGTTTACATCAGGACTCAACACGCTAATTCCCATGTGCTTACATTCAGTGATTTCAATTGCCAGACGATCAGTGTCATCATGGTCGCTGGTCATAAGCGCCGCCATAAACGCGTCAGGATAATGCGCCTTCAAATAAGCCGTCCAATAGGCAATCAAACCATAGCAAGCGGCGTGCGACTTATTGAAACAATAGTTGGCGAACTCTTCCAGCTGAGTCCAGAACGTTTCCGCAATTTCCTTAGTTGCGCCACCAACTTTAACCGCACCTTCGACAAATTCAGGCTTGACCTTTTTCATCAAGTCAATTTTCTTCTTACCAACAGCCTTACGCAACGTGTCGGCCTGACCACCAGTAAATCCACACCATTCCTTAGAAATCTGCATAAATTGCTCCTGATAGACCAAAATTCCGTAAGTATTTTTCAGCGAGTTTTTCATTCCAGAATGCAAATAAGTTATTTCTTCCTCGCCGTGTTTGCGTCTGATAAAACTGTCAATAAACTGCATCGGACCCGGACGATAAAGAGCCACCATAGCAATAATATCTTCAAACGTAGTCGGCTTTAGTCCGCGCAAATATCGCTTCATCCCCGCCGATTCCAACTGGAATACACCAGTCGTGTCGCCGCGCTGAAACAGCTCATAGGTCTTTTTATCATCAAGCGGCAGCTCCGAAAGATTAATCTCTTTCTTGTAAGCTTTTCGGATAATCCTCATGGCGTTATTAATAATCGTAAGGTTCGAAAGACCCAAAAAGTCCATCTTCAATAGACCCAGCTCTTCAACCTCACCCATCGGGAACTGAGTTGCTACCACGCCTTTTTGTGCCATTTCAAGTGGGATATAATTGACCAACGTATCTGGCGCAATCACCACGCCACAAGCATGAACGCCGTGGCTACGAATCGTCCCTTCCAGCTGAATTGCATAGTCCAAAACTTCCTTCGCAGTCGGATTATTTTCATATTCATTCCGAAGGTCCGCATCCTCTTTAATACTCACAGATAACGGAATATGACGCCCCTGGTTTGGCGGCGGAACTAACTTCGCCAAGCGGTCGCTCTCAGCATACGGAACTTCCAAAACCCTGGCAACATCACGCACTGCCATACGACCAAACATCTTGCCAAACGTTGCGATATTACTAACGTGATCCTCGCCATATTTTTTCGCACAATATTCAATCACTTCATCGCGACGCGTATCCTGAATATCGACGTCGATGTCGGGCATAGAAATACGATCAGGATTAAGGAATCGCTCAAATAGCAAACCGTATTTTAGAGGGTCAAGGTCTGTAATGTTCAATGCATACGCAACAATCGAGCCAGCCGCGCTACCACGCCCTGGACCAAAAACAATTCCTTGAGATTTTCCCCAGTTGATAAAATCCTGGACAATCAAGAAATAACCTTCATAGCCCATATTTCCCATCACGCCAAGCTCCATCTCAGCGCGCTCACGAACCTCATCAGATAGCTTCGGAATAATCTCGTCAGGATCCAACTTTTCAGCCTCCTCCTTCGAAGCTCCATTGTAACGCTGCAACAAACCTTGATATGTCAATCTGAGCAGATACGAATGTTCATTCTCGCCGTCTGGCAATGGATATTTTGGAATAAGAATTCGCCCAAGCTCAATCTCAACATCGCAGCGATCAGCTATTTTTTTCGTGTTGCGAATAACTTCAGGAAATTCCTCACCCCAGTGATCGATAATATCGCGCGGATCCGTCAAGTGAAGTTCAAAATCCTTCAAGCTCATTCGCTTTTCATCGCTGAGATATGAGCCCGTCCCAACGCAAAGCAGAATCTCGTGCGCGTCTTGATATTCGTGCGTCAAATAGTGACCATCACAAGTCACAGCCATTTCAATATCAAGCTCTTTTGAAAGCTTAATCAAGCCCTCGTTGATCTTCGCCTGCACATCCCAGTGTGTGTTCGACTTCGGATGTCCGTGGTCCTGCAGCTCCAAATAATAGCGATCGCCAAAAATTGACTTATACCATTTGGCAATATCACGAGCGCGATCATAATCATCTTCTTTCAGCGCCACGCCAATTTCACCACTCGCGCAACCGCTCAGGACAATCAATCCCTCATTCAATTCCTCCAAAAGTTCATGGTCAATTCGTGGCTTGTAATACATTCCCTCCAAATTGGCGCGCGTCGACAACTTCATCAAATTATGGAAGCCCGTGTTGTTCATCGCTAGCACGGTCAAGTGAAAACGCTGCTTGTCCTTACCTGGATCGCGGTCAAATCGCGAACGAGTCGCCACGTAAGTTTCAATTCCGATAATCGGCTTAATTCCCGCTTTTTTGGCAGTTTTGTAATAGTCCAAAATGCCGCTCATCGTGCCGTGATCAGTTACGGCAGCAGCCTCCATTCCGAGTTCCTTAACCTTATCGACCAAGTCATGGATCTTGGTCAATCCGTCCAGTACCGAATGGAAAGTGTGATTATGAAGATGCACGAAATCCGACGGCTTCAAAGCCGCCGACGATGATTGTTCGCTTTTCCCCTCAGTCATTAATAACAATTATAGCACGCTATTGACGGCGTTGCATTGTCTCAATTAAGTGATTGATAAAATCAGCCAACGGCGGGAAAATATCGGCAAATTGCCCCAAAATCCAAATCAATATCGCAATCAATAATGTCGCGCCCAAAGCACTTCCAAGGCCAAAGAAAATTCCGCGAACAAAATTCACCCAGTAAACTTGGTGGCGAGATTTATGAAAATCAAAGAATAAATCCTCCAGAATCGCCCGACGAGCACCGTTTTCATTATCGCGAACGACTTTTTTTGCGAGCTTATTTGACTGTTCTTTGGCTGACTTTTTCACTCTTTTTTACCTTCTTCTTTGAGAAAAATTTCGAGAAAAATCCACTTTTTGAAGCGAAGCTTTTGGCTAGTTCCACGCCAATTGAAACCGTACTTACAATTCCGTTTAAGTTAGCAATTCGCTGGCTTATCGCCTCCACGTTCTGCTGAGTTTGGCGAATTTGACGCGTTAATTTGATGATAGAAATTGTCATAGCGATCATCATGATGACAAAAATCACCATCAAAATCACTAATATAATAAGCAATCCGTTCATGTTATTTATTATACATTATTTTAGGCGATCCGTCAGATGAGCGCGCAATTTATCGCCGAAGTTAGGATCACGCAGCCCAAAGTCAATCACTGTTTTTAGATATTCCAATTTGTCGCCAGTGTCATAATAAGTGCCGTTCGTAATCTCCACGCCGTAAAAATCAAAACCATCATCAATCATTTGTTGCATAATTGGCTGAATTGTAAACTCACCGTTGCCATCAAATTCTTCCTTGGCTTCGTCTAGATAGCCAAAAATCTCACCTGGAAGTAAATAACTACTAACACTCGCCAAATCAGAAGGCGCATTATCCTTGCCCGGCTTTTCAACGATATTCGTCATTTTTATAACGCCGTCTTTCACTACTTGACCGTTGACGACTCCATAACGATCAAACTCCGCATCATCGGTGATTTTCTTGCACGACAAAACCGCTCCGTCTAGGCTTTCTGACGCCTCAATCATCTGCTTGAAACGACTTGGACTAGCCGCAATAAAGTCATCCGCAAATGTGTAAATCACAGGCTCGTCATGATGAATCAAATGCGAAGCACAAGCCAAAGGCGTTGCGTTGCCGTACGGGCCCTTCTGGCGGATATAAATAAAGTTCGCCATATCAGCTAAATTCTGCACCGCGTCAATGAACGGTTGTTTTTTAGGACCACCAGCGCGCAAATTAGCCAAAAGTTCCTCATTCGGCTCATCAAAATGGTCCTCGATTGCTCGCTTATTCGCACTGCCGATAATGATAATATCTTTAATGCCAGCCTCAACTAATTCCTCAACGACGTATTGAATAATCGGCTTATCAATCAGCGGCAACATTTCCTTTGGCATGGCTTTAGTTTGTGGCAAAAATCGCGTGCCAAAACCGGCAGCGGCGATGATAGCTTTAGTTGGTTTTCTCATATTTCAGCTCCTATTCCCTATTATTTCAGCAATTCTAAAGTTTCTCGCGAATCAGTTTTTGCGCAAGGCTTGGGTTGGCTTGACCCTTAGACTTCTTCATAACTTGCCCAACCAAATAACCAATAGCCTTATCTTTTCCGGCCTTGATGTCTGCAATTGACGCCGCCGAAGCCGGATCATTCAGAACTTCGTCAACGATTGCAGCAATCGCCGATTCATCAGAAACCTGCAACAAATTCTTCTCTTCGGCAAGCTTACGCGGATTTTTCGCGCCAGCCAGAAGCTCATTAAATAGCTCCTTCGCGTTCGTACTGGAAACTTCAGATTTCTCTGTCATTTCAGCCAATTCTATCAAATCGTCAACCGCCACGCGTGTAGATTCATTGTCCGTTTGCGCGTCACTTTCATCAGAAGCCGTCAATGCGCTCGCAAACCAATGCGCGACTCGCTTAGCGGACGCCTCGCCCGACTTTTCCTGAACTTCCAATGCAATCTTGGCGTAATCCTGATTAGACAAAAGCGAATTGATAACAGATTTGTCCAAGTTTAGCGCGCTCCATTTTTCCCTATATTCACCCGGAAGCATCGGCACCTTGGACTGAATTTCAGTAATCACCTCGTCAGTCAACACAACTGGCGGAATATCTGGATCTGGCATATAGCGATAATCCTGCGCGTCTTCCTTTGACCTCTGAGAAATAGTTATCTGCTTGTCATCATTCCAGCCTCTGGTTTCCTGAACAACCTCTTCGCCACGCTCCAAAATATCGATTTGGCGCTTGAACTCGTACTCGGCGGCCCTTTCAACACTGCGGAAGGAATTGAGGTTCTTAATTTCTGCGCGCTTTCCAAGCTCCGTCGCACCCCTTTTTGCCACCGAAATATTAACGTCAAATCGCATATTTCCGTGGTACAAATTACCATAAGTCACGCCCGCGTAAACCATCAATTTATGAAGTTCCGAAACGTAAGCTTTGGCCTCTTCAGCCGAATGCATATCCGGCTCAGAAACAATCTCAATCAGCGGCGTGCCGGCGCGGTTAAGATCGACTAGCGAATAGCCGTCATGATGTGTCAGCTTACCAGCATCCTCCTCCATGTGAGCATGATCAATTCGCACACGCTTCAAAGATCCATCTTCCAATGGCGCGTCGACATATCCAGCCAAAATAATCGGATTATACATCTGTGAAGTCTGATAGCCCTTTGGTAAATCTGGATAAAAATAATGCTTTCGATCAAATCGGCTAACGTGCGCAATCGGCGAATTCAAGGCTTTTCCAGCACGAACCGCCAGCTCAACAGCGTGCTTGTTCAAAACTGGCAACATCCCCGGCAAACCAAAATCAATCTGATGTGTCTTAGTATTCGACTCAGCATCACGAGCATCATTATCGGCCGAGCTAAATAGCTTGGTTTTCGTCGCCAGCTGAACGTGGCATTCGATACCAATTGTCATTTCATAATCGTCATATACACTCATTATAATGCTCCCAAATCTTTTAATGCCTGTTCAAAACTCGCCATAGCTCGACGAAAACTCTGCGCCGTTACCGTTACGTTGGTTTCGTGGGCAATTTGATTACGCAATTTATGCGCCGCCCAAAGCCCATTTTCATCGCTCCAATATCCCTTGCGAGATTTCATACGTTCGCCCATCGTTTCGCCAGCCACGCCGCAGTCACGCATAGCTTTGTCCAGCAACTTGTCCGCCTTCATTATCGCCATCTGCATACTTTCCGATTTTCTGGTTTCGACATTGCGCAAAATTTGCCGCCAAACCCTCTGGTACATTTCCTTGTCAATTTGACCGCGACCACGAGAAGTCAATTGAATGAAAATCATCAGCAAGGCGCCGATAATCAACGCCGCAACAACTATCGCAACCATCAATCCGTCCATCAAATCTTCTCCACTTCCGAAACTAGCTTCAGCAGATTCTTGTCCGACTTGTAATCGCCAATGAGCTGCACACCAATTGGCAATCCTTCATCGCTATTTCCAGCTGGCGCGGCAACTGCAGGAAGTCCAGCCAAACTTGCCGGCACAGTCATAATGTCCGCCAAATACATTTTTATCGGATCGCTAGCATTCTCTCCAATCTTAAACGCAGGAGTCGGCGCAACCGGCATCAATAGCGCGTCATATTCGGTAAATAACTTCTTAAATTCGTCAATCAACAACGTCCTGGCTTTTTGAGCCTGCATGTAGTAAGCATCAAAGAATCCACTTGATAATACGAAACTTCCTATCATAATTCGTCGCTTATTCTCAGTCATGAAACCTTCATTTCGACTGCGACCGTAAAGTTCCGCCAAAGTTTTTACCTCCGCCGCTCGATGACCGTATCGCACGCCGTCATATCGCGCCAAATTCGATGACAATTCCGCTGGCACAATTATGTAATACATCGCCAGGGAATGTTGCATCATACTCAAATCTACTTCTTCAATTTCGTAACCAAGCTGCTTCAATTTCTCTGCATAATCAAGCGTTTTTTGGCGAACTTCCGCATCCACGTCATCGGTCATACACTGTTTGACTAGACCTATCTTTTTCTTTGCAAATTCCGGCTGATCATTCCAGAAATCAGGCAAAGTCGTCATATCTTTATCATCGCGACCAGCCATAATTTCCATCACCAAATCAGTGTCTTCAGCATTTGTGGCAAAACAGCCAATTGTGTCCGTGCTTGACGCCATCGCCACTACGCCATAACGACTAACTGCCCCATAAGTTGGCTTAATTCCAACTACGCCATTAAAGCTGGCTGGCTGGCGAATCGAACCGCCAGTGTCCGTACCAAGCGCAAACGGAACCACGTCAAGCGCCGTAACTACCGCCGATCCACCAGATGACCCACCAGCAACTCGCGTTTCATCTGCAGCGTTCTTAGTTGGGCCAAATGCCGAGTTTTCCGTCGAACCGCCGTGCGCAAAAGCATCCAAATTCGCCTTACCAATGCAAATCGCACCTTCCGCCTCCAATTTCTCAACAGCCGTCGCCTGTAATGGAGCGTTAAAGTTTTCTAGCATTTTTGAAGCGGCAGTCGTCGGCGCACCAAACGCCAAAAAATTGTCCTTCACAACAAATGGCACACCCGCCAATCGTCCAGAAATCTCGCCAGCATCAACTTTTTCTGCTCGCTCCAGCGCACGCTCTTCCGTTAAGCTAAGCAGCGCATTATATTCCTCAATTTCACGCGCTCGTCGCAATGCTTCTTTTACGTTCTCGACCGCGCTCTTGCCAATAAAATCACTAATCTTACTCATTACAATACCTGAGGAACTTTCACTTGGTTATTCTGTTTTTCTGGCGCCAAATCGAGCAACTTTTCAACGGGAATTCCCACCTGAACTTCATCTTCGCGCCAGACATTGCTCAGTCCTGTAACTTGATAAGTCGGCTCAACACCCGACACGTCAAGCTCGCCCAACTGCTCAATATAGCCAATTATATTTTCCAAATCTTGGCGCAGTCCGTCGGTTTCGTCATCAGTCAATGCCAGACTACTCAAACTCGCCAAGTGCTGAATATCGCTGGTAGAAATAGTTATCATATCAATATTATACCACTAAAAAAAGCCGCTCATCAAAGTGAGCGACTTTATTTTTCCAAGTTCTATTACATTGAGTAATCTTGGTAGTTCTTGTAGCGACTGTAATCTGATGGAATAGTCTTTGCTGAACTTCCCGTGTCGTGCGCTTTAACGGCGATTGTGATAGCGCCAGTCAATAGTACAACAGAAGAAGCCACAATCAACATCAAAGACAAAGCCTTTGACATGTTGCGACCTTTGACAATTTGGCAAATAAAGTAAGCGCTAGTAGCAACAATTGCAAGAGCTAATGCGTATGGCAAGAATTCACCCAAGTACAAACTCTTATAGAATTCGCCGCCGTCGCCAACGCCGATAAATAGCAATGAGTTGATTAAAATGCTTACCAATCGAGCAATCAAGTCAACGGCTGGAATAATCAAAACCGCCAAACCGCCGTAAGTCACCAATTTGTAAGCTGTTCGCTTTGTGTAACCTTCACGCTCTGGAACGGCTTTTGATACGCGTGAGAATAGAACTAGTGACAATACAGCCAAAAGCACAGCAAATACTGACGCTGCAACAATTCCTGTTCCCTGAGTTACCATCGATGGTGCGAAAAATCCGCCAACGCTTCTTAATAACATTGATGTTGAATTTGTCCACAAACCAAACACCTTAGTTATAATGTCAATCAGCAACATGATTGAAATAATCGCTGAGCCCATTGCCAAAGCGTATTCCAAGGTTAGCATCTTTGCCTTGCCCTTATTTGGGTCTTCATATGCGTATTGTGGATATGCTTGGTAAGCATTTGGTTGCATCGGCATTTCTGGTTGCGCGACGTTTGTTGGCTGTGGTTGTTCTTTTGTTGCCATAATCCCTCCTAATCTAATAATATTTTTATTCTACATCGTATGACGAATTTCTGCAATTAAGTCACGCAATTCTGCCGCTTTTTCAAATTCCAAATTAGCACTATGTAATTCCATTTGCGCCGTCAGATCTTTAATCAAAGCCGGATATTCGTCTTTTGGAATTTTCTTCAGGTTGAGCTTTGGCTTTTTATCGGATTCTTTTTGCGGAATAATCGAGCGCAAACCATCGTCGATTTTCTTCTGAATAGTTTGCGGCGTAATATTATGCTCTTCGTTATATTTTTGCTGGATCGCTCGACGTCGATTCGTTTCGTCAATTGCTCGACGCATGCTATCCGTAACATTGTCGCCGTACATAATAACTCGCCCATCAACGTGCCGCGCCGCCCGTCCAATCGTCTGAATTAGCGCCTGTTCACTACGTAAGAAACCTTCCTTATCAGCGTCCATAATTGCCACCAAACTGACTTCTGGAAGATCCAGACCTTCGCGCAATAGATTAATCCCAACCAGCACATCATACGTCCCAAGTCGCAAATCTTTCAGAATATCGCCACGCTCCAGCGTATCAATTTCGCTATGCAAATATGCCGTCTTCACGCCGTTTTCCGTCAAATAGGCACTCAAGTCCTCCGCCATTCGCTTGGTTAGTGTCGTCACCAATACGCGATGACCTTTCGCAATCGTCTGGCGAATTTCCTCCATCAAATCATCAACCTGCCCGTCGGTCGGTCGAACTTCAATTGGCGGATCAAGCAGTCCAGTCGGCCGAATAAGCTGCTCAGCTGGCTTTGGCGAATGAGAAAGTTCATAATCTCCCGGCGTGGCGGAAACATAAATTGCCTGATGAATATGCTGATTGAACTCGTCAAATCGAAGTGGGCGATTGTCCAATGCGCTTGGAAGGCGAAAACCATGCTCAACCAAAACCTCCTTACGGGCGCGATCACCGTTATACATTCCTCGAACTTGCGGCAGTGTCATGTGCGACTCGTCAACCAAAAGCAACCAATCGTCCGGAAAATAATCAATCAAAGTCGCAGGCTGCTCGCCAGGTTCTCGGTCGGTCAAATAGCGCGAATAATTCTCAATACCCTTCACGAAACCAGTTTCCTTCAGCATCTCCAAATCATATTTAGTGCGCTGACTTAATCTTTGCGCCTCTAAAAACTTGCCGTTATCTTCAAACCATTTCAGTCGTTGATTAAACTCATTCTCAATTCCAACAATCGCTTTTTCAATTCGCTCACGTGGCGTCGAATAGTGGCTGGACGGGAAAATTGTCAATTGGTCTGGTCGATCCAAAATCTCGCCAGTCAAAGGGTCGATCTTCGTCAGCCGCTCAATTTCATCGCCAAAGAATTCCACGCGAACCGCAGTATCTTGACCTGCCGGAAAAATATCCACAACATCGCCGCGCACCCGAAAAGTTCCGCGCGCAAAATCAATGTCATTGCGTTTATACTGAATGTCGGTCAATAGGCGGATAAACTTGTCCTGAACTCGGCGCTCACCAACGGTCAATTTAATAGCCATATCGGCGTAAGTTTCTGGCGAACCAATGCCGTAAATACAACTCACACTCGCCACGATAATTACGTCGCGGCGCGTCAATAACGCGGAAGTTGCCGCATGCCTAAGCCGATCAATCTCGTCGTTGATTTTCGAATCTTTCTCTATATAAGTGTCGCTTGAAGCGATGTACGCTTCTGGCTGATAGTAGTCAAAATAGCTAACAAAATAGTGGACTTCATTGTCCGGAAAAAATTCCTTAAACTCAGAAAAAAGTTGCGCCGCCAAAGTCTTATTGTGAGCCAAAACCAGCGTCGGCACATTGCGCTTAGCGATAATATTCGCCATCGTAAATGTCTTCCCTGAACCAGTCACACCCAGCAAAGTTTGCTCGCGCTGACCTTTTTCCAGACCATCAACCAACTGAGCAATTGCTCGCGGCTGGTCACCCGTGGGCTGATATGAAGAAGAGAGGCGAAATTTATTCACCTCTCTATTTTACTATATTTATGAAAACTAGTCTTGGCTATAAGTTTGAGACGAGCCAGAAACTTCACATTTGCCGTCAACCAAGCGGCTCGGAACCGACGCAGACTTCAAATCTGAACATGACATACCACCTTGCTGCGTGCCCGCAACAATTGCAATTTCACCAGTGCCGTTCTTTGGTCCGATGATAGTATAAGCATTCGTCAAGCCATATACTGCCGCATATTTTCCGTATGCACGGTCGATGATTGGCTCATACACAGAACCTTCACGCTCTGGAATTGGCTGACCGACCTTAGACTTCAAGAACTTTTTCAAAGAGCTATCAATATCCAACTTATCGACATCGCTCGCTGAAGTTAAACGAATGCCCGTACCGTCGCCTTTGGTTCGGAAATCTTTATATTCTTTCTTTGCCTCATTTGACGGCTCCTCGCCTTCACCACGCGTTTTTTCTATTGAGTCAGATGAATCCTTCTTCGTCTGGCTGGTTTTTACCGAAGCGCTAGAATCCTTGTC
>CALHQU010000057.1 GCA_938038145.1 uncultured Candidatus Saccharibacteria bacterium | reverse complement strand
TGGTATAATATGTGATGGACTATTAAAAGTACTGCGCAATCAAAAAACATAAACATTTTTATAAATTATTATTGACAAAATATAAAGATTGTGCTAGTATGAGGACATAAAGCCTGAAGATAGGGCTGGAAAGAGGAGTTTTTATGAACAAATTTAAGAAAATCGGTATGGCTATCTCTCTGGGATTGGCTATGCTCGGTGGAATCTGGTTGGCATCACCTTCACAGGCTGCTGGCTGTAACAAATTTAACGTTGTATACTGTGGTACGCATTCTATGTCAGAATTGCAAACAGCATACAGCCGTACAGAAATTAAAGAACTATATAAAGAATGGTACATTACCAGCACTATGATCCAAGGCGGATCAAACATGCGTGAGGGTGTAGTTGACGCAAACGGTAACATTACTGTTGACGGTCGTGTCGTGGCTACAAACTCTATAACTGTACAGTCTAAGGCTGGTACTCGTCAGCCTCAGCCACAACGTAGCTACAAGACTTCAAACGGATACACTTACTACCAATATCCAACTGGTCAAAGCTTCGTTGACGGCCCTAAGAGCTACAGTATGTATGCATGGTTTGACAACGACGGTAAGTTTATCACTGGTGTGATTAAAGACTGTGGTAACCCAGTTTGGGGTACTCCAACAACACCTCCTGCAAAACCTGCATTAACATGTGACGCATTGCAAGTTCTAAAGATTGAAGACAACACCTACAAGTTTGTTGTAAACGCAACTGCTAAGAACGGTGCAAGCATCACCAGCTACACATACAACTTTGGTGACGGTACAACTAAGACTATTAACTCATCTACAATTGAGCACACTTACACAAAGTACGGCAGCTTCAAGGTTACTGTAATCGTAAATGGTAAAGAAAACGGCGAAGTCAAGAAACAAAGTCCAAACTGTGAAAAGACTATCGTAATCGAACCTGAAACAAAACTTCAAGTTTGTGACATTAAGACTAAGAAATATGTAGAGATTAAGAAGTCAGGATTTGATAAAAGTAAGTACTCAACAAATCCAAACGATTGTAAAGAAGCACCTGCTAAGATCACAATCTGTGTAATCGATAAAAAAGAGCTTCGTGAAATCAAGAAGGAAGAATACAACGAGTCAAAGCATACAACTGACTTGAGCAAGTGTAAGGAGGTTCCTACTACACCTACTACCCCTACACCAAACACTCCTTCAACACCAACACCTAGCCCAGAATTGCCAAAGACTGGTGCAAGTGACGCGATCATGTCAGCACTAGGCCTAGGTGGACTAACTACAGCTACTATCGCTTACATCGCTAGCCGCCGCCAAATGTAATAAGCTAAGCTAGCAACGAAATACCCGCCGAGATGGCGGGTATTTTTATTGGTGATGAAGCTGTTGAGTTTATAATTGTTTTCGACCTTCTAGCGCGTGAGTTAGTGTAATTTGGTCTGCGTACTCAAGGTCAACTCCGACTGGAATGCCCCTAGCTAAGCGTGTGATAGTCGTATTCAATCCAGCTTCTTGGATGTAACGCTGTAAGAATAGCGCAGTAGACTCACCCTCAACTGAAGCGTTCGTAGCAATAATAATCTCCTGAACATCGTCGGTTTTTATGCGCTCAATTAGTTCTGGGATATGCAATTGCTCCGGTCCAATATTGTCAATTGGTGAGATAACGCCGCCCAGCACGTGGTATGTACCCAGGAACTGCCCTGTTCTTTCTATAGCAACGATATCTAACGGCTCCTCAACCACACAAACGATTTTTTTATTCCTGTTCGAATCTGCGTATAAAGGCGACACATCGTCATCTGAGTCGATCAATGCAAACGTCTTCGGACAGGTTTTTACTCGGTCGTGCAATTGGTCTAATGAATGCGCTAATTGCTTTGCGGATTTGGGATTACGGCGTAAAACCGCGTAGGCATATCTTTCAGCCGTACGCGGTCCAACTCCAGGTAGATTACCAAAATCATCAATTAAAGCAGTTAGAGCTTTTGGTAAAATGTCGATTGACATGGCTTTAGAATGGCAAGTTGCCCAAGCCGCCCATCAATGGCTTCATAGTTTCAGCAGCGACTTCCTGAGCCTTTGTCATACCGTCGCGAACTGCGATTTCAATCCAGTGTTCCAACTCTTCGATATTCTCCAAATCGACCATTTCTGGGTCAATCTTTACAGATTTAATCTTTAACTCGCCAGTGATTTGTACGATCACAGCGCCATCGCCAGCCTCAACTTCGATGATTTCTTTGCCTAATTGTTTCTGTGCTTTGCGTAATTGTTGCAGCATTTTTACCTGATCAAACGCCATATTCCTCCTTATTTAACACTTACAATTATACCCTATTTGCGGTCGGATGTGTAGATGTAGAATCGGTCGCCGTCCTTATGGTCATTGACAATTACTGATGACAAGTGTCCAGAGTAAGTCTGCGGAATTTGAGACTTTACGCTGTGGCTCACATATAAAGTCTGTCCGACGTTTGCTGGCGCTGTGTGAATAATTGATATCTGGTGATAGTTGTGCTTTTTAAGCGCTTCGTAAATTGGCGATTCTTCTTTACTGACCAATAATGAGAATGAATCGGTCGGCGCGGTATTTTTACGGAGTAGAGATAAATCTTTATTAAAGCGTGAAACTGCTTCTGGGAAATAACGATAACCGTCAATATAGCGGAAGCTGCCGCCCACCACCATAACGATAATTAGCATTGATATAAGAACCAATCCTGTGCCGCGAGCGTATGGATTGCGCGGGAAAAGCCCGTACCACATGTTCATTAGAGACTCCAATCCGACCGCCAAGAGAATGAATAGCGGGATGATGATTATCGGGGTGAGGTTTGGCTGGAAGATGAGTAGCGCCAATGCTAAGATTAGCCACGACCAAATCATAAACGAGCGGGCGCTGGAGATTTTTTGGAAGCTGCGGAATAGTCCTAGTCCGATTAACACCATTGCGTTGATGTCCATAATTGGTGTGATTTGGTTCCCTACGACTGATGGGAAAATGCGGATGTATGTGTAATATAAAGTCCTGAGGTTTGCAACGATGTCAAAACTTAGGCTGTTGATGCCGATGAGGTTGTAAAATAGCGCGTGGGATTTATAGCAAAGAAAACTAATCGCACAACCAATCGCGAATAAAATAGCGTACGGCACAATCCAAGACTTGCGATGTTTTCGGGAGATAAGGAAATAGCGTGGATGTGGATGCAGGAGGGCGATGATCAGAAGTCCCAGATTGATATACCAAAAATACGGAGTGAAGAGGCTGAGTGCCGTAGTGATGGCTAAGCTGATTCGCCAAATGGAGGCGTTCTGGGCTTTCTGGAGAATTAATGTGGCAAAAAGTAAAGTCAGCGCGGTATAAAAGATGTATAAAATGCCAACAGTTGCACTTTGACCGATGAATAAGAATTGTCCAGTCGTTGCCATAATTAATAGTGATAGAATTGTCGTGGACGGCTTAAACCAGCGCTTTAAGAGGAAGAAAATAGCGACGGAGCTGGCGATTGAAAGGATTACGGCGGGTGCTTTAATTATTAATAAACTGACGCCGAATAGCTTGAAGAATAGCAATTGAAGAAGGTGAAATGGCAGATTTGTAACGGCGATTCCCTCGATGCTAAAATTCAAGTGATTTGTCGTATTGACCATGTCGATTTCTGCCTGCAACAAACCTCCCGGCACGTGCAATGCGGAAATTATAATAGCTCCTATGTATAGCAGCGCCAGCAGCGTATAGCCGAAAACGTAGCGCCATCGGTAAAGGAATATATCGGTAACTTTTTGCTTTTTCATTGGTATGATTATAACACAATTCTATTCATGCTTGCGATCCAGACTCATAAAGCGTAGGCGCTCTGGGTGGAAGTACAGCTGGACCTTACCAACTGGGCCGTTACGATGCTTAGCGATGATGAGGTCTGTAATATTCTGGACTTCTGGGTTGTCAGGCTCGTAATATCCAGGGCGATAAATAAAGCTCACGATGTCGGCGTCCTGCTCAATGGAACCGGATTCACGCAGGTCGGCTAGTTGCGGAATTGGTGGCGTGCGAGATTCGACAGAACGGCTCAACTGGCTCAGGGCAATTAGCGGCACATTCAATTCGCGAGCAATAAGCTTCAGTCCGCGTGAAATTTCCGAAACTTCCTGAACGCGGTTCCCGTTGTGGTTTCCATTGGCTTGCATAAGCTGCAAATAGTCGACGATGATTAATCCCAATTGGTTCTCATGAGCAATTCGACGTGCTTTAGTGCGCATTTCCAAAACTGATAATCCTGGCGTGTCATCGATGTAAATTGGCGCCTCAGCCATTTCTCCCATAGCTTCAGATAACTTCGCAAAATCTTCGTCGCTCAGATTTCCGGTGCGAATATTCCAGCTATCAACTCCCGATGCATCCGCCAGCATACGGTCGACCAGCTGCTCCTTACTCATCTCTAGGCTGAAAAATAGGACGGGATTTTTCTCAATCGTTGCCACGTTATAAGCCAAATTCGTCACTAGCGTCGTCTTACCCATGGCTGGGCGCGCCGCCAGAATGATCAAGTCTGATTTTTGCAAGCCAGCAGTCATATTGTCCAGATCGCGATAACCAGTGCGAACTCCCCTGAGAGAACCTTTATTCTTACTGAGCTCTTCAATTCGGTCAAAGCTATCCGTCAGAATGCTTTCCAGACTGACCAAATCTTGCTTGGTTGATTGGTCTGACACGCTGAAAAGTTCGGCTTCGGCCTTCTCTAATAATTCCTGCGTGGTCGTCGATTCGTCATAGCCAAGTTCTGAAATATCGCCGCTCGCTTTTATCAGACGCCTGCGAACCGCTGCTTGCGCAATCATTTCCGCGTAAGCCGATGCGTGCGCTGCCGTTGGGACGTAGTTTGTTAGTTCTGTCAGATATGCCGAGCCGCCGACCAATTCCAGTTCGTCCTTTCGTTTCAATTCGTCGGTTAAGGTCAGAAGGTCAACGGGCTTATGTTTTTCAAATAGCCGCATCATTCCAGCAAAAATCAATCCGTGATTCTTATCATAAAAATCGCTAGGGTGAGTAATTTCTGCGGCGTCCGCCAAAACTTCCTCGTCAATTAAAACCGCCCCAAGCAAACTCTTTTCCGCGTCCAAATTTTGTGGCGGTATCTTTCCTTTTACTTCTTCACTTTTATCTGCCATTAAATATCCTCTAGCTTAACTTCTTCGCCGCCACCCATTAATTCTGCAATTTCCGCCAATTTTTCGTCCTCTGGCGGTTTCTTCTCTCCAATTATATCAATTTCCAAATCCATCGCGGTTTCTTCTGAGATAATTTCTGAGATCAATGGTTTATTCTTCGCGTCATCTAACTTTTTCTTATAAAACGCGGAACCTGCGTAAATTGTCAATTTTTCACCGTCAAACGACCACTGGCTTTTCTGTAATAATGACGCCAGCCCGAGGGATTTTTCCTTCGCTCTTTCAATGACTTTTTCCCAATTTAGCTCTAGCGGCGCGTCGGTTTTCTTTGGTTTTGCGGCGGGTTTTTTCGCTGGTTCGGCGGGCTTTTCTTCTTTTTCAATCGGCTTTTCGGTCGGTTTGGCTAACTCTGTGGACTTAACTGGTGTTGGCTTTACGGCGGGTTTTTGTGGCGCGGCTTGAGTTATATTCTTCTTTGGCGCG
>CALHQU010000056.1 GCA_938038145.1 uncultured Candidatus Saccharibacteria bacterium | reverse complement strand
GTCTTGCAAAACAGGAATGCCGCCGCCGCCAGTTGAAACGACCGTCACGCCAGCATGAACCAGCGCCTTAATCACATCGGCCTCAACAATCGTCTGAGGTTTTGGCGAAGGAACGACACGTCGCCAGCCGCGACCAGCGTCTTCTTTCACCGTGTAGCCGCGTTCGCTAGCGACGGTTTTCGCCTCGTCTTCCGAATAGAACGGACCGATTGGCTTGGTTGGATTTTGGAATGCTGGATCGCTTAAGCTAACAATCGTTTGAGTTATAACACTAACAGCGCGATTGTTCATTTGATTAACCATAAAGGCGTCATGAAAAGCCTGTTGCAGCCAAAAGCCAATCAATCCCTGACTCATAGCGCCAGAATCTTCCAGTGGCAAACTTGGCACATCTGGCGTGTTAATCGCCTCTTCGTGCAACACAATGTTGCCAACCTGAGGACCATTGCCATGAACGATTGCTACGTTATGACCAGCCTGGATTAACGGTAAAAGTTGCCGAACAGTTTCATCAGCTACTCGTTGCTGTTGCTCAGACGCGGCTTCGCCCTGCCGTTGCAGGGCGTTACCACCGAGCGCTACTACAATAGTACGCTTCTTATCCATAGGCTACAGTGCTCCGAAAATTGCAATAACTGTAATGCTGATAATAGCAAATACTGCCATAATTGGAGCTGAGCGTTTTAGCCAGTCGCGATATGAAACACCAGCCAAAGCCAATCCACCCATCAACGACGCGATAGTTGGAGCCGTCATATTGATCAAGCCAGACGCTGTCGCAAATGCGGCAACCATAACTTCTTTGCTTGAGCCAACCAGGTCGGCAATTGGCGCGATAACCGGCATAGTTGCTGCCGCCAAACCTGATGATGACGGAACAATAAATGACATTGGCAAGTAGAATAGATACGCCAACACACCAACAACACCGCCACCAGCATCTTTCAGAAGAGATTCACCCCAGCTGATGATTGTATCCTGGATTTCGCCGTTAGACATCACCACGGAAACACCTGTTGCCACTGCAATGATCAAAGCAACTGGCAAGATGTCTTTCACACCGTCAATAAATGTATCAACCGGGAAAACACCCTCTTTCTTAAATTCTTTGTAGTAAATTGCGGTTATGACAATTGTTGAAATTAGGAATAGTGCAGTGATTTCATTGAAATACCAATCACCAAAGGCTGCACTGTGGACTACACCAAGCACCGCGCCAATAACTGGCAAACCTGCAGCCCATTCAAACATGTCGGCAAAGAGTGTGATATTCCAACTTCCCCATGGAATCAAGGAAAGAATCATTAGCACAAACGTAATAGCAAACACGGACATAACGACTTTTCGTGGACCAGTGAATTTTGGTACGTTTGTCGTGTCGAGAGCAGCCGTAGCTGGCTTGTAGCGAACGTCTTCCTTGTACTTGCCGGCCTTCACTTTTGCGGCATAACGCATAGTAAAGATAATCGCGACAATCAAACAAAGTACTAAGATAATAGACATTATTGGGATAACGCTACCCAATTTCACGTCTGCGGTTTTTGCTGCAACACCAGTAGAGAATGGGTTGATTGTCGAGCCGAGCACACCAGTACCAGCACCCAGAACAATCACCATCACGCCAGTCATGGCGTTATAGCCAGCAGCAATCATCATCGGTATGACGAGCGCGTAGAACGCCACGGTTTCTTCTTGCATACCGTAAGTAGTACCACCGATAGCGAAGAAAATCATCAGAATCGGGATGAGCCACTTTTCCTTACCCTTCATCTTTCGAAGCAGTGCGCCAAGAGAAGCGTCAAGCGCACCAGTTTTCATAGTGACACCTAAGAATCCACCAAGCACCATCACGAAGACGATGACATCAAGCTTGTCTGACATACCTTTAATAGGTGCAGTAAAGACGTCCCACAAACCTTGCTGATCATGTTTTTTGATCTCTTCCTTTTTACCGTCTTTTTCTTCCGTGACGGTTCGATCTTTGTCGACTACGTGATATGAATTAGCTATACGATCGCCATCTTCGTTTGTCTTATATAGTCCAGAAGGAACAACCCACGTCAATGCCGCCATAACGATGATCACGACAAACAAAATAGTAAACGCCGACGGTGATCGAAGCTTCTGCTTTGCCTTTTTAATTTTTTCTACCATTGCCTCGGAGCCTCCTTAACCTCCTCATTACGACAACAACTACAATGTCAAAGCCATCACAGCCTTGATTGTATGCATACGATTTTCCGCTTGATCAAAAACTATCGAATGTGGCGAGCGGAACACCTCATCCGTCACTTCCATTGAATCTAAACCAAAATCTTCCTGAATCTTCTTTCCAGTAATCGTCAATGCGTCATGGAATGCTGGCAAACAGTGCATAAACTTAACCTCAGGATTTCCTGTCAAGTTAATCATCTGGCGATTAACTTGGAAATGTCGCAATTGATTAATGCGTTCAGCAAATTTGTCTTCCTCGCCCATTGAAACCCAAACGTCCGTGTAAATTACATCAGCACCGCGCAAAGCTTCTTCGAAGTTGTCAGTGATAGTAATGCGTGCGTGGCTTGACCTGGCAAAGTGATTTGCTTTATCAACCAAAGCTTGCTCTGGATGCAATTCACGAGGTGCCAAAATACGAAAATCAAGTCCCATAATAGCTGAGCCGATCATCAACGAGTTCGCCATATTGTTACGACCATCGCCAACAAATACCAGCTTAGTTCCCTTCAATTTTCCGACATGTTCTTCAATCGTCATGAAGTCAGCCAAAATCTGCGTTGGGTGGAACTTATCGGTCAATCCATTCCACACTGGAACGCCAGCGTGACGCGCCAATTCCTCAACAGTTGCATGATCAAAACCACGAAACTCAATCCCGTCAAACATTCGACCCAAAACCTTGGCAGTGTCTTCAACCGTTTCTTTCTTGCCCAATTGAATATCGTCTTTACCAAGATATTCTGGCGCAACTCCAAGGTCATTAGCAGCCACCGTAAATGCGCAGCGTGTTCGCGTTGAAGTCTTTTCAAACAACAAAGCCACATTTTTACCCTCATGAATTCGGTGCGGAATACCGGCATATTTCAATCGACGATATTCACGAGCCGTGTCCAATAGCAAGCGAATCTCTTCAGCGGTATAATCGCCTAAAGTCAGCAATGATCGTCCTTTCAAACTCTGAGCCATTAGAATACATCCTCTCGTACTAGCGGCATACTCATACAGCGTGGACCGCCACGACCGCGTCCAAGCTCAGCACCACTAATTTCAATAACTTCGATGCCGTTTTCGCGCAATTTCTGGTTAGTTACGTAGTTGCGATCATAAGTCACCACAACACCCGGCGCAATCGCCAAAGTGTTTGATCCATCATTCCACTGCTCACGAGCAGCATCAATCGGATCGCCACCGCCACACTCAATCAACGTAACACTTGGCAAGCCCAGCGCAACCCTTAAGACATGCTCCAAATCTGTTTCGTGTGTAATTCGTGGGAATGGCTGACCTTCAACCTTCTCCAAAATAAAACAATTCATCCTGCCGCCGTGGTCGCGAATTTCTGGGTGAATCGTAAACTTATCACGATCAATCATCGTAAACACGGTGTCTAGGTGCATAAAGGCGTGAGATTTTGGAATCTCCATAGCGATGACTTTCTCGAATTTCGAGCCAGCAAACAATTTGGTTGCCATCTTTTCAATTGCCTCAGCAGTTGTTCGCTCTGAAACACCAATTGCCATAACCTTATTGCTTAATACTAATTCATCACCGCCTTCCATCGAGAACTTCTCTGTGCGGTTGTACCAAACTGGCGCACGATTAGCAAAGCGTGGATGATGGTCAATGATGTAGCGCATAAATAGCGATTCACGACGACGAGCCGTCCAGTGCATCTTATTGATTGTCAAACCATTACCAATTGCGGCAGCTGGGTCGCGTGTAAAGTATAGGTTTGGCATTGGATCGAGATAGAACGGATAATGATTTTTCTCGATCATATTATGAAGTTGCTGATGCTGATCTGGAGGCAAAGTAATTTCATCCTTGCGAACACCAGCCATAATCTTGCGAATCATAGCGTGAGTTGGCAAATCCAACAAGAATTGGCGCAATGTTTGAGTAACACGGCGTGAATCCTGTTTAGAAGCAGCCAACATTTCATCGACAAATTGTTCGCGCAGTTGATCTGTGTTAATTGCCTCGGCGACCAATTGATCCAGATACAAAACTTCGATTCCACGACTTCTCAATGCTTCTGCAAAAGCATCGTGTTCAGCCTGCGCCACTTTCAGATATGGAATATCGTCAAATAAAAGATCGGTCAGATAGTCTGGCGTCAAATTCTCCAGCTCTTCACCTGGCCGATGCAATAGAACGGTCTTAAGTTTTCCTATTTCAGACGTAATGTGAATTGGTTCGTCCATCACAACCCTCCCCTGTTTATATTAGTGATGTTTTAATTGTAACACGTTTATGTTTTTGGGCAAGAGGAGATAATTGCCAAACTGGCCTCAGTTCTGACTGCGAATTGTCTGTTAACTTTTAGCCATTCATCAGTGGCTTTTGCGGCGCCCGGCAGAGCTTCATTTGCGTAATCATCGACAATAATTATCGCGTCTTCATTAAACTTACTTTCACAAACCCGAAAAGAATCGACAATTGACTCATAAAAATCGCCATCAAAAAACGCAAACATAATATTTTCCGGCACGTCATCAGCAGTAAAATCAGAAAACCAGCCTTTATGAATAATCGGCGACTTCAATCCTGCTTTCTTAAAATTCTGGACAAATGTCTTACGCGGCGCTAATAACTCGCCAGCCTTAAATTGATCACCCGCGGCGCTATTATCCTTCTGGGTTTTTTCTGGCAATCCCGCAAACGAATCGTAAACGTGAAACTCGCCCGTAAAATCATAAGCGTCCAGCAGTCGGCGAATAAACAAACTAGTCGTGCCGACATAACAACCAAACTCGACGATATTGCCAGTCGCGCCGCTTTGCAGCACCTTTTCCAATTCTCGTAGCAAGACGCCGAGCTCTTTGGCATCAACTTGCTCGGAAATGATGGGATATTTGGTGAGGAGTTGGTCGGTGATCATTATTAAATTATACAGTACTATCTTGGATTAATGTCGTTCGCTATCATTTCCCCATACCGTATTGTCTGAAAATGTTTACATACTTTTGAATAAACTCTTCTTTGCGATCCGCATTATACTGCATAATAAACCGCGGATGCTCCAACGGCACGATAGCATCAAAGAAATGATGCTTATTATTTATATTGGTCAAAAACTTAAAATTCTCACCGCTGCCGATGCAAAAGCAAACGGTTGTATCAATATTAAAATCAATCTGGCGCCTCAGCGAATCTACGATAAAAGGATGTAAACATTTTTTCAGAGCTGCAT
>CALHQU010000055.1 GCA_938038145.1 uncultured Candidatus Saccharibacteria bacterium | reverse complement strand
ACGATTATGATGATAAAGAGGCGTTGCTGCATGAAATTTTTAGTAAGCATCGAGTTGATGATAGTGAGTTGTTTGCTCTAGACTGCGAACTCGTTAAACAGCTGTTGCTGGCATTTGACGGTCAAGTAGTTTATCCAAAAAATATCAATAAGGAGCATGCATTTGACGATGTAGTGCGGTTGCGAAAGCAGGGGTCGCTCTTTAGTTTTTATCAAAAAGGACTGAAAAATGGCGATGTGATTGTCTTTGCGCAAGATAAATCCATTAGCGCAACTGTTGCTGGCGAGAGGGAGGTTGAATATGACGGCGAAGTCTATAAATTGTCGCCGTTAACCCGTGAAATTTTCCAGAAAAAAGGCAAGCGCAATGCCAGTGGTGCGTACCAGGGTGCAGCTTATTGGTTATTTAATGGTAAAAAATTAAAAGACTTAGAAGACAAGTAAACTATACAAAGCGAAAGGAAATAAGTAATGAAATTCAAACACGGAACACGTCGTCGAGCTGCAGAATATGAGAAAGATTGGGTGCAGCGATGGAAAGAGGATGACACGTTTAATAAGTCGATCGCGCAGCGTCCTGCTGATAATTCTTGGGTTTTTTATGACGGTCCTCCGTTTTTGACGGGAACGCCACACCACGGACATTTGTTGGTTAGTACGGTGAAGGATACGATGGGACGATTTCACACGATGAAAGGTCAGCGAGTTGAGCGCCGTTGGGGTTGGGATTGTCATGGGCTGCCAGCAGAGGTTTACGTCGAAAAAACGCTAGGCATTTCTAACAAAAAAGAGATTGGCGCAAAAATTAGCGTTTCGGATTACGTAAAGGAATGTCGAGCGGCTATGGTTCGAACTGGCACCGAGTGGGAAGACACGATTGAGCGAATTGGTCGTTGGGTCGAGTTTAAGGGCGCTTATAAAACCATGGATAATAATTACATGGAATCTGTTTGGTGGGCGTTCAAGAGACTTTACGAAGAAGGCAAAATCTACGAAGGCGAAAAGATCTTGGTATATTGTACGAAGGACGCGACGCCAATTTCTAAGAGTGAAGTGGCTATGGAAAATAGCTATCAAATGGACACTGATCCGAGCTTGTTCGTCTACTTTAAGCTGGAGGATAAAGATGAGTATTTGCTTGCGTGGACGACAACGCCGTGGACTTTGCCAGCAAATATGGTCTTGGCGGTGAATCAGGATGTCGATTATTCTTTGGTGGCGTACGGCGATAAAAAGTTTTACGTTGCAAGCGACCGAGTCGAGAAAGTTATGACGGACGAAAAGCACCAGCCGCTGGAATATTCAATTGTTAAGACGATTAAAGGTTCTGAATTGGTGGGTAAAAGATTCGAGCCACTATTTGAAAATCGCGGTCCAGCTGCGCATAAGATTCTTCACGCTGATTTCGTGACGACTGAGGATGGTACGGGAATTGTCCATATTGCGCCAGCTTACGGTGAGGACGATTATGAATTGTGCCGAAAAAATGATGTACCAGTATTGTCGTTGGTTGACGGTGATGGAAATTACACGGAGGGCAGGTGGCTGGGTCGCAATATTTGGGAGGTGAATAAGGAAATAGCGAAGACTTTATTAGAAGAGGGTCGGGCGCTGAAAATTGAATATATTCGCCATGAATATCCGCATTGTCATCGATGTGGCACGAAATTGATGTACCGCGCTCATCCGAGTTGGTTTATGGATATTCAGAGCCAGAAAAAGGAAATGTTGGAAGCGAACGAGCAGACAAGTTGGACGCCAGATAATCTGAGGACTGGACGATTCCATAACATCATCGAGCAGGCGCCGGATTGGAATTTGAGCCGTGACCGTTACTGGGCAACGCCAATTCCAGTGTGGAAGGGTGTGAAAAATGACGGCACGGAAGTAGTGAAGGTGATTGGTAGCTTTGCGGAATTTGAAGAAGTTACGGGTCGCAAGTTGGACGATTATCACTTGCCACAAGTTATGGACGTTACGTTTGAGTGCGACGGCGCAGAAATGCATCACATCGGTAAGGTTTTGGACTGTTGGTTTGAGTCTGGCTCGATGCCGTTTGCTCAGTTCCATTATCCATTTGAGAACAAGGAAAAGTTTGAAGCAAGTTTTCCAGCTGACTTTATCATTGAGGCGATTGACCAGACTCGCGGTTGGTTCTACAGCTTAACAGCGGTAAACGTGGCTTTGTTTGGTAAATCTCCGTGGAAGAATTTGATTTGTACTGGATTTATCAATGCCGCCGACGGTAAAAAAATGAGCAAGAAGCTGAAGAATTATACCGATCCGATGGAATTGATGAATAAGACTTCGGCCGACAGCTTCCGATTCTTGATGCTTTCAAGTCCACTAACAAATGGCGAAAATTTTGCCTTAGCGGATAAGGATGTGATGGATGTAGCGCGTAAGCTTGGTATGATCTGGAATATGTATGACTTCTTTACAATGTACGCTGAAGTTGATGGCTGGGAGTTTAATGGCGATTTGTCAGATCCGCTTCACGATTTAACAAATCCGTTGGATATTTGGATTGTGTCGAGGTTACATCAATTGATAACAGAGGTCGAGCGAGGTCTTAATAATTATAATCTTCAGGATGCGACTAAGCCGATTTTGCCATTCTTAGATGATGCAAGTAACTGGTATGTCCGACGCAGCCGCCGCCGCTTCTGGAAATCTGAAGATGACGGCGATAAAAATGACGCCTACCGCACGCTCCATTACGTTTTGGTGCGACTCGGTTATATGTTAGCGCCGTTTACGCCATTCTTAGCGGAAGAATTGTACCATAATTTGACGGGCGATAACGAGTCGATTCATCTTAAAGATTGGATGCCAGCTGGTGAAATAGATAATTCAATGCTTCGCGACATGAATGCACTGCGTACTGCGGTGAATGATGGCTTGTCGAAGCGCGCATCGGAGGGAATTAAGGTGCGTCAGCCGTTGGCGTCTGTGAAACTTATCAACACTATTTCTCGGGATACGCCGGCGGAAGTTGCGCGGTTCTTGATTGATATTGCTAAAGATGAATTGAACGTGAAATCGGTTGAAATTGTTACAGATTCAGAATCTGAGTCGGCGCAACCGAGTGTTGTTTATTATCTGACAATCACCCCTGAGCTAAAGCGCGAAGGCTTGATGCGTGAAATCGTTCGCCACGTCCAAAGCGCGCGCAAGCAGGCTGGTCTGCAGATAGATGATCGAATTGTACTGAGTATCTCCAGTGACGATTCTGAAATATCTCAAGCTGTTGACGCTTTTGCTGATGTCATTAAAGCTGAGACTCTTGCTGTGGAGCTGAATTCTGTGGTCAATGAATCGGAAAAATATGACGTCAAAATCGAGGGTAAATTGGTAGAAATTTCCCTGAAAAAGGCGTAAAGGGCAGTAAGTGAAATGAGAATATCCTCCTCTTAGCAGGGAGGATATTCTATTGACTTTTAACCGTACTTATGCTAATATATCATTGTTAATTGATAAAAATAAAAAAGTTATGCAAAATTTATTCAACAAATTATTTGGTAGTAGAATAGGGTTTTCGCCAATCGACCCGCTGGCAGACGGACTTGCTGAAGAAATTATTAAAGAGCAGCGGGAGTCGCAGGCAATTCGGCTAGACGTTGACGAAATAGAAGATATTCGTAAGTTTTGGTCTCGTGCGGATGGAGATTTTGACAGATAATAGTGTATAATTAGCTCATGTTAATTGAGTCTTTAATGTTTTTTGCTCGAGCCGGCGGAGGTGGGTCGGGCTCTTCTGGGGGATCCTTAATTTTGATGCTACCCGCAGCTGTATCGGGCGGTGTGGCAGGCTTTGTAAAAAGGAAGACTAGATCGAAAATAGCAGGCTTCTTGGTAGGTGTTGCTGTTGGACTAGTTTTTAGTTTACTGTATTTAGCCGATTTAATGTGGTTCATATGTGCAGTTATTTCTACTTTTGTGGGGGTCGCTATCTCTGTATTTGTTGATAAGCTCAAAGTATTTCGCCAAAATAGTGAGGCGGCTACTAATACAGTTCGCCAAGCCTCCTCTGCTGATTCGTTATGGCAGCCAGATAATCTTACTAATTACGCTAGGCAAGTTTTTGAGAGGTTTCAGTATGATTGGAGCAACTTAGATTATGAGTCAATTCGTAAGTACACGACACAGAGATATTCAAATCATATTGGACTAGTAATGCAGGCTTTACGTCAAATGGGTCGTAGGAATATCGTCGATAACGTGCGGATAAATGAGGCTATTTTTGCTGACGCGTATGACGATGCTAATAATCAAAGCGATCGGGTGAGTGTAGCATTTTTGGCGGAAGCAGACGATAGGCTGGAGGAGGTTGCTACAGGTAAGAAAATCCGAAGTGCTAACGAAGAATTTGCAGAGAAGTGGAACTTTGTTCGTGAAGGCAATGAATGGAAATTAGATGGTATAAATCAGCCAACTGAGGACATTAATACATTAGTTGGCTCGCTGAATAAGTTTGCTAAGGACAATGGCATGTATTTTAGCCTGGATTGGGGTAGGCTACTTCTTCCGAAAGGTGGTAACTTATTTTTGCCGCGCTATTTTAACTCTGCTGACGTAAATAACCACGTTATTGGTATTTGGGATGGTGGCATTCTTGTTCAGCTTTATACTTGTGTGCTTAAAAATGGCAATGGATTTACGGACGAGGGTAAAAACAAAGATGAGGTTAACTATCTTATTGGTCAGATTATGCTACCCAAATCTTACGGTGGAATTTTGGTTGAC
>CALHQU010000054.1 GCA_938038145.1 uncultured Candidatus Saccharibacteria bacterium | reverse complement strand
GAAGGCGCGGGCAAGCCTTCAGGAGTGAAGGAGCGAATTGCTGAGATTAAATCGCTTTCAGAAAATGCTTCTAGCGAGTATGAAAAAGAACAATTCGACAAGCGCGCTGCGGCATTGTCTGGTAAGGTTGCGGTTATTAAGGTTGGTGGTGCGACTGAGACGGAGATTGACGAGAAGAAATTCCGCGTTGATGATGCAGTGGCGGCTACTAAAGCGGCTTTGGCTGAGGGAATTGTCGCTGGTGGTGGCGTAACTTTGGTCAATTTGGCTGGCAATCTAAAAGTTAGCGGCGCGGATAGTTTGTCGGTCGGTCGACAAATCCTAAAAGACGCTCTGAAGCAACCATTCTTGCAGATTATGAAAAATGCTGGGTTGAATGCCGATGCGCTACTTGCTCAAGTTGAATCTGGTAAACCTGGATTCGGCGTTAACGTTATGAAGCCAGAAGATGGTTTAATTGACGTGAAGAAGGCTGGCGTTATTGATCCGGCTCGCGTGACTAAAGAAGCTGTTCAAAACGCAGTGTCAATTGCGTCAACTGCGGCAACTATGGGCGCTTTGGTGGTTGATATTCCAGAGGCTGAAGTTGCAGCTGCTCCTGGCGGTATGCCAGGAATGGGTATGATGTAAGTCTGCCCGAGCAATAAAAATCCCGCCGAAAATGGCGGGTTTTTATTTTGGAGAAATGACTTAACGAGGATTTGAGAAATAGTCGATTTCTTTAATGATATCCAGTAGAGCCTGAGCGCGGCGAGCTTCGTCAACAATAGCTACGGCAGCGTCATGTGCTGGTGCGATCAGAGTTTTATCGTCCGTAGAACGAAGAAGTAATAGATAAGTGTCAAACTTTTCTTCTGGAGAAACGTCCAGCTTGTCGACTAATGGACGCAACTCGTTCAAGGCAGTTTGTTTAATCGTATCAAGCGCAGGATCTGCGGTTGCAGCTGGTGCTGGTGCGCTGACTGTTGGAGTTGATGCAACTGGCTCTGGAGTAGTAGGCTTCGCTATATCAACAGCAGGCTCATCGTTCTGGTCTGTAGCGACAGGATCCGGTGAGATGGTTGCAGGATTAATTACAGGTGAAGCTGTAGCATTTGTCTCTTCAAATTGTAAATTATTGTCTGTATTTTGTGACACGCCAGCTAATACCTTAGCCAGTTCTTGGTCGTCACTGAATGATTGATTAGCTTGAGAATCCATTATAACCCACCTTATATATTAAATTGTTTAAGCTTATATATGTTACACTATAACATGAGTTAATCAAGGAGCGCAAGATGTTAGATGATATGAATGTGATAAAACAATATGATCCAGGCGACGTTTTAAGCGGTGTTTTGAATATTCCAGAACAAGCTCGATATGAAGTGTCGATTCACGAAGGTGCGAATCAGCGTCGAGATTTTAAGAATATTGTGATCGCGGGAATGGGCGGTTCGGCTTTAGCGGCTGATATGGTTCGAGTTTTGACCGCGGGCTGGTTGCACATTCCGCTTGAAGTGGTGAAGGGCTATGATTTACCTGGATTCGTGGGCGAGGAAACGTTGGTTATTGCGGTTAGTCATTCGGGCAATACTGAGGAAACCCTGAGTTGTTATCAACAAGCATTGGAGAAGAAAGCGTGCTTGGCAGCTATGTCGACTGGCGGAGCGTTGATTGAGCGGGCGAAGAATGACAACGTAACTTACGCCCAAGTTCCAGCTGGCGCGCAGCCACGAATGTCGACGGTTTACCATTTGCGAGGATTGTTGAAATTATTACAACATTTTTGGATTATTGATAATGATTTGTACGATCAGGTGAAAAATAGTGCTGATTGGTTGGCGGGCGAGATATCTAATTGGACAGCCAAAACGCCAGAAGCTGATAATTTGGCGAAGCAGATTGCGAAATTAACAATTGGCAAGACGTTGGTTGTTTTTGGCGGTGAATTGACTTGGCCGCTGGCGTATAAGTGGAAAATTAGCTGGAATGAATCGGCGAAGAATTTGGCGTTCTCGAATCAATATCCAGAATTTAATCATAACGAGTTTATCGGCTGGTCGTCGCATCCAGTAGAGAAGCCATTTACGGTTTTTGATATTCGTAGCAATTTGGAGCGCGACAGGATTCGTGAGCGAATGGAGCTGAGCGACCGACTGTTAAGTGGCAAGCGACCAAAGGCGCACGTGCTGGAGCTCCGAGGAAAGACGCTTATGGAGCAATTACTGTGGGGTTTGGTGCTGGCTGACGCGGCTAGTATTTACACAGCTATTCTCAATGGAGTCAATCCTGGTCCAGTTCAGCTAATTGAAAAATTGAAAGCGGAACTTAGTTAATTTAATATCGTAGAGATTCGATTGGGTCGCGTCTGGTGGCGCGGGCTGCTGGATATACGCCAGAAATAACGCCGATGATTATTGATAGTCCAATTGATAAGACGGCTGTTTGCCAATAAATATAAGGCGTGAGCGGCAAGTATAAGCTGGCAATATAAGCTCCCGCCAATCCTAAGCCGTAGCCCAATATTCCGCCGAGGAATCCGATGATCGCTGCTTCGATTAGGAATTGATTGATGATATCCCAGCCTGTGGCGCCGACGGCTCGTCTGACGCCGACTTCACGCTGACGCTCGGCGACATTGACAAGCATCACGTTCATAACGCCTATTCCACCGATTAACAGAGAAATAATGCCGATTACAGTTAAGATTATCGAGAGGAATTTCGCGACATTAGACTTCTTTTCATTTATTTCTTCGCCAGAAACGATTCGATAATTCTTATCGCTATCATGATTCTTCTTCAGAATATCGTCAGCCGATTTTATGACTGAATTGAGATTTTTATGATCTTTGGTAGTTACGATGATTTGCTGAATCTGTGGCGTTCCTTGGGTGAATTTTTTAATCACAGACAATGGAATAATGGCGGCGTTATTAAAATTTACATCCAAATAACTGGCTTGATTTTCAATATTCTTCAACACGCCAACAACGGTCAATGGTTGATTTCGGATGTAAATAACGTTTCCGATGGATCTTTCGGTGCCGAACAAATCGACCGACAATTGCTGACCGACGACAACTCCGCCGATGTCGTTAATAAATTGTCCAGTAGCAATTTGCAAATTAGCGACGTCTTTTAGCGATTCCGTACTGCCGATTAACGCGGCGTTTTGGATATCGACTTTACCCTCGCGGGCGCGCAGTTCGGCGTGTAAAAACGCGATTGGCGCGGCTTTCGTATTGGCAATTTTCCCTATATCCCTGGCGTCCGTTTCAGTCAATGTGTTGACCGTCGTCGTGTTGTCGGATTCGGTCAGTAGATTCGGGACGGCTTTTTGATTGCCAGACTTAACAATGGCGACAGGAGCGGATGATTGGTTGGAATTGTCGCCGAATAGGTGATTAAATCCGCCAGTTAGAGATAGAACCATGGTGATGCTGGCAATGCCAATAGCTACGCCTACAATTGTCAAAAATGTTCGCCCGCGATTAGCTCGTAGCGCCTGAGTAGCGTTCTCAAAATGATTTTTTACTAATATTTTCACGATTTTTTCGCCCTCGATTTCTTTGAAGATTTTTGCTTCTTAGGTTTTTCTTCTTTTTCGTCGTCTACAATTAACTTCTTAGTGAACTTGCGCTTTTCCTTATGCTCGTCAGTGTCGATTTTTCCGTCCAACATAGTGATGACGCGACTGGCATAATGGGTCAATTCTGGGTTGTGAGTAACCATAATTATAGTATTGCCGCGACGGTGTAAGTCGGACAATTCTTCCATAATGAGATGACTCGATTTGCTATCCAAATTTCCTGTTGGCTCGTCGGCTAAGATAATTGACGGACTGTTAACCAACGCTCTGGCAATTGCTACGCGCTGAACCTGACCGCCAGATAATTGATGCGGCATGTAATATTCACGCTGTCCCAGATGAAAAGTTTTCAGAATACGGCTAGCTTCTTGAAGCCGTTTAACTTTCCCGAGTCCTTTATACGTTAACGGCAACGCTACGTTTTCAATTACGGTCAGGCGAGGGATAAGATTGAAATTCTGGAAAACAAAACCGATGTGTTTGGAGCGAATTTTGGCGCGTCGTCGCGAATTCAGATTGTCGACAGCGACGTCGTCCAGGTAATATTCGCCCTCTGATGGCTGGTCTAATAGTCCAAGGGTGTTTAATAAAGTAGTTTTTCCGCAACCGCTTGGTCCCATAATAGCGATAAACTCGCCCTTTTTAACAGTTAAATCGACGTTATCTAAGGCGCGAATCTCAGCATCACCAAAGCCAAATTTTTTGGTGACATTAACAAGCCTAATGCGTGGTGGAATAGTTTCTTTCATCTTTGATTTATTATAGAGAATGAACGCCAGTAAGTGCAACCATAAGGGGCAATAAAGTTGTGGTATAATTATCAACAAGGAAGGGTGCAGGAGTGGTTGAACTGGCACGCCTGGAACGCGTGTAACGGAGCAATCTGTTCGAGGGTTCGAATCCCTCTCCTTCCGCCAAGAGAATAATAAACCG
>CALHQU010000053.1 GCA_938038145.1 uncultured Candidatus Saccharibacteria bacterium | reverse complement strand
AAAATCGCTTACGTACCGCAAGAGCCATTGCTATTCCACCGCTCCGTACGCGAAAACATCGCTTACGGTCGACCCGATGCAACAGACGCAGAAATTGAAGAAGCCGCCAAAAAAGCTGGCGCTTACGATTTTATCGTTGGACTTAAAGACGGTTTTGACACAATGGTTGGCGAGCGCGGAATTAAATTATCTGGCGGACAGCGACAACGAGTTGCAATTGCTAGAGCAATCCTGAAAGATGCGCCAATTCTAGTCCTCGACGAGGCGACTTCAGCGCTAGATTCTGAGTCAGAAGCGTTGATCCAAAAGTCTTTGAAAACGCTGATGGAGAATCGAACCTCAATTGTCATTGCCCATCGCTTATCTACAATTGCTAAGTTGGACCGTATAATTGTCCTAAAAAATGGGAAAATTGTCGAGGATGGATCACATGATGAGCTCATCAATAAAAAACGTGGCGTTTACGCAAAATTATGGGCGCGGCAATCTGGCGGATTTATTGAAGAATAGCTCAATCTGCATACGCCAATCATGCTATAATTAAGGCATGGAATCTTTTATTCACTTGATAACTAGCTTTGGTGTATTGGCAATTTTATCAGTAGTTTTTGCAGAGTCTGGCCTACTGATCGGCTTCGTCCTACCTGGCGATAGCCTGCTTTTCACCGCTGGATATATGGTTCAGCAAAACATTCTACACATTGACATTCACATTTTTGCGCTTTTGGTTTTTGCAGCGGCAGTGCTGGGCGACAGTGTTGGTTATAGTTTTGGCCACAAAGTTGGGCGCAAGTTGTTTGAAAAAGAAAATTCCCGATTTTTCAAGAAAAAATATTTGGATCAAACGGAAAAGTTTTATGACAAGCACGGCTCAGCGACAATCGTCCTAGCTCGATTTGTACCGATCGTAAGGACCTTCGCCCCAATCGTTGCCGGCGCCAGTAAAATGCACTATAAAACATTCTTAACTTTCAATCTTATCGGTGGATTTCTTTGGTCGTCAGCATTCGTTTATCTGGGGTTCTACGCTGGCGAGTTTTTGACCAAAGCGGGCGTAAATATTGAAGTTGCAGCAATTCTCATCATCTTCCTGTCTGTCTCACCAATGGCTATTCATGCTTTGAAACAACCAAATACTCGCGCTTTGCTAAGAAAACAATTGTCGGTTCTCCTCTCGAAAACCAAGCGTAAAAAATAATCTTAAAGCATCTTTTTCAGATATTTGCCAGTGAACGAATTTGGCACTTTGGCGATATCTTCAGGCGTACCGCAAGCCACAACGGTACCGCCACCAATTCCGCCCTCTGGACCCATATCAATTATCCAGTCAGCCGACTTTATGACGTCCAAATTATGCTCAATGATAATCATGCTATTACCGCCTTCAACCAATTGCTGTAAAATCCCCAACAGTCGCTTTACGTCAGCAGAATGAAGCCCGGTGGTCGGCTCGTCCAGAATGTACATAGTTTTTCCAGTGGAACGCTTGGAGAGTTCCGTTGCCAATTTAATTCGCTGCGCCTCACCGCCCGAAAAAGTAGTTGCTGGCTGACCAAGTTTAATATAGCCAAGCCCAACCTCAACCAGCGTCTGAAGTTTACGTGCAATATTCGGCACGCTATCAAAAAATTCCGCCGCTTGATCAATTGTCATATCCAAAACATCAGCAATCGTCTTGTCCTTATACTTAATTTCCAGTGCTTCGCGATTATAACGCTTGCCGTGACACTCGTCACATTGAACATAAACGTCCGGCAAAAAGTGCATTTCAATTTTTATCACACCATCACCCTGACAATTTTCACAGCGACCGCCTTTAACATTAAAGCTAAAGCGCCCAGATTTATAACCTCGAACGTTAGCCTCGGGCGTGCTGGCGAAAAGTTCGCGAATCGGCGTAAAAATTCCAGTGTAAGTTGCTGGATTAGAGCGCGGCGTTCGACCAATTGGCGACTGATCTATGACAATCGTCTTATCAAGCAAATTCACACCTTCTATGGCGTCGTGCAACCCTGGCGCCGTCGTTGCGCGATTCAGCTCTGCCGCTAATTCCCGCGCCACAATGTCATTCACTAGCGTCGACTTTCCGCTGCCAGAAACACCAGACACCACAGTCATCAAACCCAGAGGAAACTCCACGTCAATGTTCTTAAGATTATTTTCGCGAGCGCCACGAACAATCAACTTTCTATCTTTCACGACTTTGCGACGCTTTTTCGGAACAGCAATTTTTTCCGCCCCAGATAAATAGCGACCTGTTATACTGTTCTCATTTTTCGCAACAATTTCAGGAGTTCCCATTGCCACTACTTGACCGCCATTCACACCAGCACCTGGCCCCATATCAACCAGAAAATCACTCTGACGAATCGTGTCCTCGTCGTGCTCAACCACCAGTACAGAATTGCCCAAATCACGAAGGCGCTTCAACATATCAATCAACTTGTCGTTGTCGCGCTGATGAAGTCCAATCGACGGCTCATCCAGCACATAAAGCACGCCCTGAAGTCCAGCGCCAATTTGCGTCGCCAAGCGAATTCGTTGCGCCTCACCGCCACTAAGCGTGTTAGCCGCTCGACTTAGTTCCAAGTAGTTCAGCCCAACATTGCTCATAAACGCCAAACGAGATTTAATTTCCTTCACAATCAAGCGAGCAATCGTCATTTCTTGCTCAGTCAATTGAAGCTTATTATCAAACAAATCCAATGCATCATCGACACTCAAATCGCACACGTCAACGATATTCAATTCATGAACCGTCACCGCCAAAACCACAGGTTTCAGGCGCGCACCTTTACAGGCATAACAATCCCTCTCGCGCATAAATCGCTCAATGTCTCGTCGCATAAAATCGCTATCAGTTTCTTTCCAGCGTCGCTCCAGATTAGGAATAACGCCCTCATAAGTCGTATCATAATGCCGACCACCACCCAAATCAACGCGATATTTTTGGTCGCCAGTTCCGTATAATATTTTATGTTTAGCATCATCAGAAAGCTTGCCTACGGGAACTTTCAAGCTAAATCCGTGAGCTTCAGCAACAGACGCCAATCGCTTCATATTCCAAGCGTCAGAATTCATTCGATTATAAGGTCGAATCGCGCCTTCGGAAATTGTCAAATTGTTATTAAAGACCAATTCTGGATCAACCTCCAGCCTCGACCCCAAGCCCGTACACACAGGACAAGCTCCTTGCGGCGCGTTAAAACTAAACAGTCGCGGCTCCAGCTCTGGAATATCGACATCAGGATGGTCAACACAAGCGTATCTCTGCGAAAACGTCTTCATTTCATCATTATCCGCGTCTAAAACCTCGATGACTCCCTGACCCAGATCCAGCGCCTGCTCAACGCTCTGACTTAGTCGAGATCGCATTTCCGCCGTCAACGCCAACCTATCAACCACCAACTCGATGCTATGCTTGTAACTTTTTTGCAGCTCCGGAAATTCATCCAGCGCATACACCACGCCATCCACACGAACCCTGGCATAACCAAGTCGCTGATATTGCTCCGGAATATGCGCAAACTCACCTTTTTTATTCTTAACAATTGGCGCCAATAACAGAATTCGCTTATCAACAAATTGTCGCAGAATCTCGTCAATAATCACCTCGGTCGTGCGACGTGTAACTTCATTGCCACAAATCGGACAATGCGGCACACCAATTCGCGCAAACAAAAGCCTCAAATAATCATAAATTTCTGTCACCGTAGCCACGGTCGAACGTGGATTGCGGCTAGTCGACTTCTGGTCAATTGAAATCGCTGGACTAAGCCCTTCAATCGAATCAACATCAGGCTTATCCATCGTCCCCAAAAATTGACGCGCATATGAATTAAGACTCTCCATATAACGGCGCTGACCCTCGGCATAAATTGTGTCAAATGCCAAACTGGATTTCCCAGATCCACTAAGACCTGTAATCACCACCAGTTGATCTCGCGGAATCTCAATATCTACATTTTTCAGATTGTGCTCACGAGCACCTTTAACACGAATTACCTCTGTCATAACCGCTATATTATACAGGTTTTTGACAATTTTTTCCAGTCCAAATATCGACGCAAATCAGAGTTAAAACACATTACGCTTATGATTGCAAGTCAATATCTTATTTGCTACAGTTAGATCTATGAGAAAGCTGGGCATTTACTTAATTATAATCATCGGAGCGATACTACTCGCGCCTTTTGTGATCGACCAGCTATTTTTCTTCTTTTTCCTAGGAAAAATCCCCTTCACAAATATTCATTTGCCAGCAATTTTAATGGTTGTTTTTTGGACGGTTATCATACCATTGAGCATCATCCTCAGAAAATCACTTTCTGTCCTGTTTTGGAAGTCCATTGACATTGCCAGCGAAATCGCGCAACGACGAATCAACAGAAAAATCCGTTATTTTACACCAAACCAAAAAAGCGAGCTTATTTTATTATCAATTTATCTACTTTCCAGTATGAAAAAGAGCGAGCCTTATGATGAGATTGAATCTCAAAAGCTCGCTCC
>CALHQU010000052.1 GCA_938038145.1 uncultured Candidatus Saccharibacteria bacterium | reverse complement strand
CGGAATTTTTAGGAGAGATGCATCTGCTATTGGCGTCTGGAAGATTCGTCGTAAGGGTCGCATAATTAGCGTAACGTCACCTAATGGAACTTCTATGTCATATGATGGCACCCACGATACGACTTCTTGGGGTGATAGGATCAAGTTTCTTATGTGGTCATCGCCTGGTGGTGTTCTACGCATAGGTGGCATTAAGGTGTTGGGGGTTATATAAGATGACAATGCGAGTTTGGCAATCGACTCCTGGTCGTTGGTTAGCGACTGAACCATGCATATTCCGAAATGGTGAATGGGTAACCGTAGACGCTGATAAATTTCCTGGAGCTGTTTTAGAGTCAATGTATGCGCCAAATTATATAGGCAAAGGAACAATCTGGCAGCGAGACGTCAGTAATATGCCATTAGCCCCTAACTCAGACGCGATGGCAAAATGGATGGATGACAATTCTCCAACTCCATGGGGTAAGGGTGCGTTTGGCGCAAAGACTGGTATAAATACTAGCGCGCAAGGTACTAGACCAATTGCAACATATTTGGTTGATTCGTCTCATCCTCGTTGTGAGTATCAATATATGGATAAATGTCGTGGTTACGGAATTACTGCAGATGAAATATCGCATTATTTATTAGGTAAAATTCCTTGGCCACATTTTGCAAAACCTGCTCAGAACGGTGACCTTGGTATGGCGATTTATGACATAGCTACAGGTATTATGCGTGAGTATTTTTTTGTGGAACCCGCAAAGGATGGTACACCAAAGCACTGGACTGCTGCTACTGGAGGTTTTTCTCTGGCAAAACCTGGTTTGGTTGATTTAGCTAAGACAAATTACGCCACACAGTGCCAGGGCGGTGGTTCTGCTGTAGTTTGTATGCACAACTCGCTTGGTTTTATTGGCATATCGGAAATACGTCGGGGTTATATTGATCATGCTTTGGCATTTACTACGGCGAATTTTGCACGTGGATTAGAACCTTCGTGGCCAGCGCAATTATCGGACGGCAAGGCTCCGGAAAATCAAGCTCCTTTCTCGCCAAGACACGGACAATGGGCAAGATTATCTGCTGATGTTGATCCTGATTATGACCCTAATACATCTCAGCCATACAACCCAATGACGCGCCTATTAATTAAGGCTGCTAAGAAATATGGTCTTGTTGCTACAGACACAAACGCTTGGTGTCATGCATTTAATGCAGAATGCGGCTATCAAGAAAAGGCGGTTTTCGGTACTGATCCATGGGAGACTGGCGAGCTGTTCTCGGTACTTGATCCAAAAGGAGAATATGGCTCTAGAACATTTGATGTATCAGACTTTCCGTGGCGAAAAACCGAATGGGCGGAAGTTGATTGGGGAAGGCCTGAAATAGATTTTTGGACAAGACCAGGAACTTATTGGCCGTATCGTCGTTCGGGCAATTAAATTGTATAAAATTGATTGTTAGCACTCTTGACACGAGAGTGCTAATTATTTATACTGAGATAGTTGGCACTCGCCACGAAAGAGTGCTAGAATGAATATAAGATATAGACCAGATGTGATCATAACAGAAAGGGGAATCATATGGGTAAAATTATTGGTATAGACCTTGGTACGACCAACAGCGCATTTGCGTATATGTTAGCTGGAAAACCAGAGGTGATTTCTAATGCCGAAGGTAATCGCACTACGCCATCTGTAGTTGCGGTCAATAAAAAGGGCGAACGACTTGTCGGTCAAGTTGCTCAGCGTCAGCGTGTAACAAACCCAAAAAACACGATTTACGGCGTTAAGCGTTTGATTGGTCGTAAGTTTGACGACAAGGAAGTACAAAAAGACTTGGATATCATGCCGTACAAGATTGTTAAAAAAGGTACTGGCGTGGCAGTCGAAATGGGCGATAAGGAATATACGCCAGAAGAAGTTTCGGCGATGATTTTGAGCAAAATTAAAGCTGACGCTGAGGCATTCCTTGGCGAAAAGGTCACCGAAGCGGTTATTACTGTGCCGGCGTACTTTGATGATTCACAGCGCCAAGCAACTAAGGACGCTGGTAAAATTGCTGGATTGGAAGTTAAGCGTATTATCAACGAGCCAACAGCTGCGGCTTTGGCGTACGGTCTGGAAAAGGGTAAGAATGATGAAACTATCGTAGTGTTCGACCTTGGTGGCGGTACATTTGACGTGTCGGTGCTAGAACTGGGTGACGGCGTGTTTGAGGTTAAGGCAACTAATGGTGATACGCACCTTGGTGGTGAGGATTTCGACAACGCTATTGTCAATTACTTCCTGGACGACTTCAAATCAAAGGAAGGAATTGATCTTCGTAAAGACAATGCAGCGATGCAACGCCTAAAGGACGAAGCTGAAAAGGCGAAGAAAGAATTGTCAACAGTTACGGAATATGAAGTCAATATTCCATTTATAACCGCCGATGCTGATGGTCCAAAGCACTTTGAAATGAGCTTGAGTCGTGCCAAGTTGGAGGATTTGGTTAAGGATTTATTGGATCGCTTGGACGGTCCAGTAGAAAAGGCTTTGAAGGATGCCAAACTTTCTAAGTCCGACATTAACAATGTAGTTATGGTTGGTGGAATGACTCGTATGCCAGCTGTGGTCGAGCGAGTGAAGAATTTCTTTGGAAAAGATCCAATGCAAGGCGTGAACCCAGATGAGGTTGTGGCTGTTGGTGCTGCGATTCAAGGTGGCGTTTTGGCTGGCGACGTTAAGGATGTGTTGCTTCTGGACGTGACTCCGCTTTCTCTTGGAATTGAGACGATGGGCGGTGTGTCGACGAAGTTGATTGACCGAAATACTACAATTCCAACAAGCAAGAGCGAGGTCTTCTCGACAGCCGCAGACAATCAGCCTCAGGTGGAAATTCACGTTCTTCAAGGTGAACGCGAGTTTGCTAATGACAATAAGAGCTTGGGTCGTTTTGTGCTTGATGGTATTGCGCCAGCACCACGCGGCGTACCCCAAATTGAAGTGACCTTTAACATTGACGCCAACGGTATTCTTAACGTTACAGCCAAAGACAAGGGAACCGGCAAGGAGCAATCAATCACTATCCAAAACTCTGGCAATATGAGTAAGGAAGATATTGAGAAGGCACAAAAAGAAGCCGAACTTCACGCGGACGAAGACAAGAAAAAGCGCGAAACTGTCGATACGAAGAATCAGCTTGAAAACGCTATTTATCAGGCAAAGAAAATGCCGGACGAATTCAAGGATAAGATTTCTGACGACGACAAGCAAGCGATTGAAAAGGCTGTCGAAGAGGCTGAAAAGCACAAAGATTCTGAGGATAAGGACGAATTGGATGCTGCAATTAAAGCCTTGAACGACGCTATTATGCCAATCGGGGCTAAGATGTATCAACAATCAGCCGACGATAAAAAAGCCGACGAGGCTGTCGACAAAAAGTCTGATAAAGACGAGCCGGTCGAAGGCGAAATTGTCGACGAAAAATAAACCTAACGCATTTACAAAGAGGGCTGCTCGATAAAAAGAGTGGCCTTTTTTGGACTTAGCACTCTTGCACTGAGAGTGCTAAACGCGTATAATACATAGAGTATGAGCAAGCGTGATTATTATGAAATATTGGGCGTTCCAAAGACCGCTTCTGAAGATGAGATAAAAAAGGCTTTTCGTAAATTAGCAATTAAATATCACCCTGATAAGCAGGGCGGCGATGAGGCTAAGTTTAAGGAAATTAATGAGGCTTATGAAGTTCTGAAAGACAAACAGAAGCGACAGCGTTATGATCAATTTGGTCATGCTGGCGTTGGTGGCGCGTCTGGCGGCGGTTTTTCTGGTAATCCGTTTGAAGGATTTGGTGGATTCGGCGGTCAAAACGTTCACTTTGATTTTGGTGATGGTGGACTAGGTGATATTTTTAGTCAATTCTTCGGTGGTGCAACTGGCGGCGCTGGAAATGGTCGTTCGCGTGGGCGTGATGTTGAAACTAGTGTAACACTAAGTTTTGAGGACGCGGTATTTGGTGTAGAAAAGAAAATTAGTTTAATGCTGGATGTTGAATGTGAACATTGTCATGGCGATGGCGCCGAGCCTGGATTTGGAATGAAAACGTGCCCAACCTGTAAGGGCGCGGGTCAGCAAACTCGAACGATGAATTCGCTGTTTGGACAAATTCAGCAGGCGGTTGTTTGTGAAACTTGTCACGGCAAGGGAAAAGTTCCTGAAAAAGAATGTTCAGTTTGTCGAGGAAAAGGCACGAACCGACAGAATCAGGATATTACTATTAAAATTCCGGCAGGAATTGATGACGGCGCGACAATTCGTCTACGCGATCGTGGCGAAGCAGTTGCTGGTGGCAGTAGAGGCGATTTGTATGTCCACATTCGCGTTAAGGCGCATAAAAAATTCACTCGTGAAGGCAATATTATTCTTAGCGAAGAGCATATTTCTATGGTTGATGCGGCGCTGGGAACGGAGATTGACGTGGAGACTGTGGATGGCGTAATAACGATGAAAATCCCAGCAGGCACTCAGAGCGGCACCGACTTCAAGTTGTCGGGTCATGGCGTGCCGCACTTGCATAGTGGATCTCGTGGTCCGCATATTGTGGGTGTTATTGTTGATACGCCAACCAAATTGACCAAAAAGCAGAAGGAACTTTTGGAACAATTTAAGGACGCGAAAAAACGAGGACTGTTCTCCTAGTATATTTGTCGAGAAAAAATCCTGTGTTATACTGAAGCTAACATAAGAGGGATTGAAGGCATGGGATTAATTTTTCTGATAATAGTTATTATTGTAGTAATTAAGCTAATAAAATTATTACAGAGAGGTAATAGCCAGCCGTCTAATTATTCCGAAGATTATCGGCAGGGATATTGGGATGGCGTGCGTGATGCACAAAATGGATGCGCCAAAATTGAGAATGACAACGGTCAAGTGAAGCTTATTACCGAGAATCAAAACGCTGCTTCACGGCTTGCGAATACGCCGTTAAATATCAGTAAAAATGAGAATCTCGATAATATAATTCCTACTGGTATTTCCACATCTGAAGAGAGAGTAAATACGGTTGCTGTGCCTGTTGAGAATAATATTGAACGAGCATCACGTATTGATGACAAGGAAAAGGAGAGGGGTCGTAAGACTACAATTAATATAGCGCTATATACGGCATCGCTACTTCTGACTGCGGGAATATTGCTTCTGGCTCAGACAATTAATCTATCTATCCAACTTAGGTTTGGATTGGTGTGGCTGTTTATTTTTATTTATTATATTATTGGTCAGATATTGTATGCTCGCTTGCCAATATTAAAATCTGCGTCGACAGCGCTTATTGGTACGGCCTTGGCTGCTGTGCCAATTGGCGGTTGGATTATGAATTTACTTTTAGGTATTGACCCCGCATGGTGCTGGCTTATTAGCTCTGTAATTGGTGCTGTTTTGTGTGTTGATGCTACAGTGAGATTGAATAGTAGACCTCTTGCTTATGTATCGCTACTATCGATGTTTACGATGACGACTAGTTTGCCGGCTGTTGTGCATGCGCAGCTGGTCTGGTATTACGTTGTAATGCTGCTATTTGGATGTTTGATGACTGTGGCTGCATATTTTTCTAGTCGCTTTCCTCGTCAGTTTGTCGAACCGTTAAACGTTGTAAATCCGTTTATCGTGCCGATGACGATGTTTATCGCGCTTAGCTCGTCGGCATATATGGGTGCATTAGATATTAGTGTACTGTTATTTGCTAGCGTTGCATATTACTTTACGGTTGCTCTTGTTGAGAAGTCTAAAAAGATGCGTACTTATGAATTGACAACAGCTCGCTTATTGCTAATGGTGATGGCTGCTAGTTTCGCAATGTATTTATCTGACGATAATCAGTTGGTTGTAAGTGTGATTCTAGGGTTAGTGGCACTTGGAAATATAATCTGGTCCGCTGTATCAATGTACGTTCAGAAACAGTACGATAGACATCATGAAATAGTATTGTGGGCTAGTTTTGTTGTGTCGCTAAGTGCTTTGTTTGGTGTGATCGGCTCTGGAGATTCGCTACGAATGACGATTGCTTCTATTTTGATCGGCGTTATTTCAGCAATTAGTCTTGCAATTCTTTTTTTGTTACGCCGTGCCCGTTTCGGTATTATGGTTGTGATATCTGGGATTCTATTGGTGCCGATTAGCATAACACTATTCAATATTGATATAGCTATAGCACCACGCATACAGTATCTAATTTTTCTATTTATGACGCCGCTACCAGTTATTTGCCGATTGCTAATTTTGAAGCGTCCGAATATTAGTAAAAGTCAGGCTGCTTTGGTATATGGCGCTGCGTCAACTTGGCTATTAATGGCGATGTTTACTTCAGCGATGATAGCCACTTATGCGACAGAGGAAGCCCTGATGTGTCTATCTGGCGCGATATCTATCGGCGCTGGCATTATGAGTGTGATTGTATGGCGCGAAAAAGTTTATGAGTTTGTAGTTGGAGTCCATACCTCTTTAATGTTGTCGGTATTTTTGCTAGCTTTAGGTTTTGCGATGTCTAGTGAAAACATATCTATTTTAATGGCGTGGATAAATGTGTTGTCGCTATTAATAGTAGAATGGCTTTATCATCGTCATGGCAACACAGCCATCAAAAGTCGTGAGCTGTTTCTATATTCTATTATTGGCGTAGCTATCATTGTTGTGTTGTCGTCAATTCATCCGATAGTTTGGCTGCCGTTAGTGGTGTCACTATACTATGCATTTTACCGATGTCGTAGAGAGGTTTATTTGGGTGGGGCATATCTTACGACAATCATCTTTGTTTTATTATCTCTGCATTGGTTGAATATACCGTTTAATGACAATCTCACAATTGCTGCATGGGTGAGCCTAGTTGGTTTTGGGTCTTTGTACTGGATGCTGCGAATGATTAGGCAATCGTCAATTATTAGTGATATGACGCTGTGTGCTGCTACAGTTCCAGCGATAGTGCTTCCGGCAATTAATCTACTGGCAACATATGATTTGTCGTTCAGGGTATTGGGATGGCTAGCAGCTGTAGCGGCTCTTTATATGGCGGTACTTGCTAAACGAGATTGGCGAATAATGACAATAGCTGCACACCCGAGTCTAGTGTTGTTGCTTTACCTTATAGCGCAACAGCTTGCCATTCCACTCGAATTTATGTCAGTCGTTTCCCTGGTTGTTTTTGTGGTGTTTTACGGCTTGGCTATTGCTGCGCGAATCAGAAAGATGTCGAGTCTTTGGTATTACTCTTCGTTCTATAGCGCCATCGGCTGGTCGGTAGTCTTATTGTCTATTGCTACACCAGTTAGCGCTACTGTGGCGTCAGTGATTCTGGCAGCGCTGGTGTGGATAATTAACGGTATAGCCTTGATGTTCGAAGGTGTTCCTAAAAAGAATATTTTATATTTTGATTCAGGTGTGATCCTGATTTTGTGCGGCGTTTTATTTACTATTAAAAACCTAGACCTACCTGTTCACGCTATCACAATACCATATTTGTGGTCAGCGGCAATTCTTTCGGGAGCGGTGATGTCGTGGCGTTGGTTGGGGTATATTCATAGGTCTACTACAGTACACCTAGTGCTGGCTCTTTCTGTGCTTAGTCTGCCGACTCTCGTCTTGGCGTTTGCAGGAGACAGCGTTATGGAAATATTATTCCTAATAGAGCATTCATTGATGGTCGTTGTGGGGCTGGTACTTAACAAACGACTGATTACGACCTGGGGTGCCGTATGTGTGACATTAGCTTTGATATATCTATTGTCGGGATACACTTATGTATTAGCTATTTTGGCTGGTATATCTATCATTGTAGCGGTGACAATTGTGGTAGCGAGAGCTCAAAGAAGCAAAAGGCAAGATATTGCAAAAAGATAGTTTTTATGCCATAATATTGACGTATGAAAGAAAAAACCATTATTGGGTCGACTGAGCTTGTGGATTTTGGCAAGCGAGCGCAAAAAGTCCCAGCTAAAATTGATACGGGCGCCGATTCCAGTGCGGTTTGGGCGAGCAATATTCGCATTGATAAAGATGGTGTATTGAAATTTTCTCTATTTGGCAAGGGTTCGCCGTATTATAATGGTAAGATATTTAAGAGAACTGATTATTCGGTGGCGAGGGTGCGTAGTTCGTCTGGTCATGAGCAGATTCGTTACCGGACACATTTTTGGGTAAAAATTAGTGGGCGAAAAATTAAAATGTTGATGAATTTGTCTGATCGATCAAAAAATGAATTTCCGGTGTTAATTGGGAGACGGTCGATTTCTGGAAAATTCCTAGTGGATGTCTCAAGAAAAAATGTTCGCAGGAAAAAACCGTCCGTAACTGCTAGTCTTAACGAAGAAGTAAAATTGAATCCATACGAATTTTATAAAAAATATCATCAGAAAGGTGAAGAAAAATAATGCGAATTGCAATCTTATCCAACGGCAACATTAATTATTCGACGCTTCGCCTGAAAGAAGAGGCTGAAAAGCGCGGTCATCAAGTTAAGGTTATTAAGTATAAAAACTGCTACGTTTCAATTGATGAAAAGCATCCAACGGTCATTTACAAAGGTAAGGAAATTGGTGAATTTGACGTAGTAATTCCGCGAATCGCGAGCCACATGACAAAATATGGAACAGCGGTTTTGCGTCAATTGGAGATGATGCATCCGAAGGCGTTTTTCATGAATCGCTCGATTGCAATTACTAGGGCGCGGGATAAATTGCGCTCAACGCAGTTATTGGTAAAAGCGGGAGTGTCGATCCCGAAGACGGTCTTTTCTCGAAACGCAACTGACATTGATTCGCTCATTGAAGAGATTGGTGGTATGCCGGCGATTATTAAGTTGGCGCGCGGCACGCACGGAAATGGCGTGGTTCTGGCGGAAACTAAAAAGGCTGCCAAGTCGGTTCTGCAGGCGTTTTATTTGACCAACTCGGACGGCACAAACGTGCTGCTTCAGGAGTTTATTAGAGAGTCGGCTGGTGTTGATATTCGTGCGTTTGTGGTTGGCAGTCAAGTGGTGGCTAGTATGAAACGTCAGAGTTTGGACGATGATTTTCGTAGCAATTTACACAAAGGTGGCGAAGGAACCAGTATAAAATTGACAGATTCTGAGCGTAAAATGTGCGTGAAAGCCGCTAAGGCAATGGGATTAACGGTTGCCGGAGTCGATTTCATGAGATCAAGTCGCGGTGCTTTGGTGTTGGAAGTTAACGCTAGTCCAGGATTTGGAATTGAGAAAATTACTCGCCGAAATGTGGCTGGAAAGATAATTGAATACATCGATCGAAACGCCAAGCGTGGCAATAAAAAAGATAAAATCGGCGCTTAAGCATAAACTTGTTATAATAGGTTTATGGACGAGCCTCGTCACTCGACAGTAACTCAAACTGTCATCAAATGGATATTTATCTGCGGAATGCTGATGGTTATTGGTGGGGCAATTTTTTATGCTTTCCGAACGGTTTCGCCAAAAACGGAAATGATTTACCTTAATAAGACGATGCTTCAGGCGGAAATTGCTAATGACGAAGAATCGCAGCAGAAAGGTCTGTCCGGAAGGTTGGGGATTGATGAGAATTATGCCATGCTGTTCGTCTTTGACCATAACGATCGTCACAAAATGTGGATGAAAGATATGAAGTTTTCGGTCGATATGATTTGGATCAATGATAAAAAGCGCGTTGTCTATGTAAAACATAACGTCAAGCCAGACGCTGAGCCGCATGAAAAATATGCGCCACCAGTTCCGGCAAAGTACGTATTGGAGGTGAAGGCGGGTGTTGCTAAGCGGGCGAGCGCTACAGTTGGGTCACAGGTAAAATTTGATTTGGAGGAGGATAAATGAGCGTGATAATTCTATTTGGAGCAATTTTAGTAACAGTTTTTGCGGTTGCATTTGTTTCATCTCGAAGATTTGGTCCATTGGCGTTGTCGTTGGCGACGGGATTTTTACTATCAGAATGGTGGGGTAGCTGGCTGACGGGGGTGCTGGACAGCTTGAAGTTGGAAACTGGTTTATTGCCAAATGGTGTAATTTCGGGATTAGTCTTAACGTTGGTTCCGTTAATTATGCTCCTTTTAAGCGGTCCGAGATATCAGAAAAAACATGAGAGAATTGTCTCGGCGGTGGGAATCGCGTTTTTGACAGCAGCGCTATTGGTGGTTCCTCTGGGGAAATATATATCACTAGACGGACAGGCGCTGGAGCTGTATAAGATTTTCGCGAATAATTGGCGATATGTGGCTACGTTTGGTCTGGTGTGCGGTTTAATTGACATTTTTTCACTACATACTGGCGGACATAAACTCGCTAAGCATTGACCTTTGTGTTGGTTTGTGCTAGGATGAAGAAAGCGGATATTCCGAATGGGTCCATAGCTCAGCTGGTTAGAGCACCTGCCTTTTAAGCAGGGTGTCCCGGGTTCAAGCCCCGGTGGACCCTCCAAATTTGATGAAATTGACTCCCTTGGTGGAGTCTTTTTTGTAGCTCCAAATGTAGATATACTTTAAGTATGAATAGATGGCTATTTGAGAAGTTGCATATTTCTTGGTTGGTGGCGGCGTGGTGTCTCGGTCTGACAATTGGCGTAATTTCCATCCATTACATACCGCGGTCGTTTGCGACGAACCCATTATTTTTATTGGTCGGACTGGCTATTTTCGTAATCGTGGCAAGTAGGCGCTGGCGATTTTTTGTGATTTTAGTAATTATTTCTGGAGTTTTGATTGGTCTTTGGCGCGGTGAAATCGGCAGAAAAGGCGTGGAGGTTTATGATTCGTTAATCGGAAAGGTCGTAATTGTCCAAGGTCAAGTTTTGGAAGATCCTGATCTTGATAAAAATAGTCAGACGGTTCTTAGACTGGGCAATTTGCGGATGAATAATAAAAAATTGCCGGGACAAATTTGGGTGACGACGCCAGATAAAAACTCAATTAAGCGCAGTGATATTGTGAGAGTTAAGGGTAAAATGACGGCGGGATTCGGGGCTTTTTCAGCAAGTGTATATCGGGCGAAAATTATTAGCGCCGAAAGACCCGTTCCGGGTGATGTGGCGGTGGGAGTTCGTGATTGGTTTGCGGAGCGGGTTCGTGAGCATATTCCGGAATCAGAGTCCGCGTTGGGGTTGGGATTTTTATTGGGTTTAAGGCGTGCTATGCCAGCTGAATTAAGTGACAATTTGAAAATTGCTGGATTAACGCATATCGTGGTAGCGAGCGGCTACAATTTAACAATTTTAGTTCGTTTAGCGCGACGATTATTCGCTAAGCGATCAAAATATTTAGCGATGCTCAGCGCGGCTGTTATGATAATTGGTTTTATGGCGGTGACTGGATTAAGTCCCAGTATGTCGAGGGCTGGTTTGGTGGCGGGACTGAGTCTGGCGGCGTGGTATTATGGTCGGATAATTCATCCGCTGGTTCTACTTCCCGTGTCGGCGGCAATTACGCTATTGATAAATCCACAATTTGGTTGGGGCGATTTGGGCTGGCAATTAAGCTTTGCTTCGTTTGCGGGCGTAATTATGTTAGCACCACTTTTACACTCTTACTTTTTTGGCAATAAAGAGCCGGGCGCGTTTCGACAAATTTTAATTGAAACTTTGTCGGCGCAAATTATGACATTGCCGCTGCTTATGATGAGTTTTGGGGTTATTAGCAATGTGGCGTTAATCGCGAATATGCTGATTTTGCCGTTTGTACCGCTAGCGATGCTGCTGACGTTTATGTCGGGCGTGCTGGTTTTTGTGCCGATGATTGGCGCGTTGATTGCAATTCCAACGACGTGGCTACTTGGCTATATGATTCAAGTCACCAATTGGACGGCTGGATTTGAGTGGGCTCAAATGGAAGTTAGCATCAATTTGTGGCAGTGTGCGGCTTTATATGTGGCGCTAATTTTGGCAATGATTTGGATGAAAAAGCAAACTAAATTGGACCTCGCTAAGATAAATATTGTGGAGTAGTGTATAATAGTAACAGATTGAAATAGCAAATAACTTTAGGAGAAATTATGTCAGGACACAGTAAATGGGCTACAACTCACCGACAAAAAGCGATTGTTGACGCTAAGCGCGGCGCAATTTTTACGAAATTGGGTAATCAAATTGCTATTGCGGCACGTGGTGGTACAGATCCAGCGCTGAACTCAAGTTTGGCGATGGCGATTGAAAAAGCTAAGGCTGCAAATATGCCTAGCGCAAACATCCAGCGAGCAATTGACCGAGTGGCGGATAAGAGCGCGGCGGCTTTGGAGGAAATTGCTTACGAAGGTTATGGTCCTGGCGGCGTGGGTGTTATTATTGAAACGGCGACAGATAATCGTAATCGAACACTGCCAGAGGTAAAAACTGCGTTGGTTAAAAATGGCGGACGAATTGCCGATGCTGGTAGTGTGATGTTCCAATTTACGCGCAAAGGCGTCATCACTATTGAAGGCAGCGGGGAAGATTTGTTGCTAGCGGTTTTGGACGCTGGCGCCGAAGATGCTGTCGAGGAAGACGGTGAGATTATTGTGTATACGGAGTTGAAAGATTTGGCGAGTGTGCGGAATAAATTGGTTGAGCAAGGCTTGAAGGTTAAAGATGCGGAACTGCGATATATTGCCAATACGCCGATAGAAATTGCCGACATGGAAACTGCGCAGAAATTGATGAAGATGATTGATGCGTTGGACGATTTGGATGACGTTGTGAATGTTCATACAAATGCGGATATCACGGCGGAATAAAAATATCGCTTTAAGAAATCGCTCCTTTTTTTGGGGCGATTTTTAATTTGACAAAAAGTACGCTAAACTAAAGATGATTAACCATAAGCAAGGAGCGAGCATGAAGTATTTGCGTAACACACTACTTATGATACTAGCCGTGGCACTAATAATGCCGTCGCCGTTGGCTTTGGCGGAAGGTGTTTCAGGTGCTACTCAAGAGTCGAAAGTTGATGACGTTCAGACTGTTGATAATAGTCTTAAATCGGCTGAGGAAGTGAAAAATCCAGTTGTCGATAAGGAACAGATCGATAGCAATTCACCTTCTCAATCAAGTGAAAATCCCGAGACTCCAACGGAGAATTCGTCTATAGATAGTCCGAGCGAAAATCCTGCCACCAATGAGTCTTCAAAGTCCGAACCAAACCCCGAATCTGAGCAGCCAAAAATAGATAATCCAGGTGAAAGCACAGAAGAAAATGCTCCGATATTAATTTCAAAGATTAGTCAGGACAAAAAATACGTTGAGATTTATAATCGGACGAATCAGAATGTTAATTTGGCTGGTTGGAAAATAGAGTATTACGCTAGATCTAGCGCTAAACCCGTTGGAAAAATTTTCAAGGATGAAGTAATCTTGGCGAACGGATTTTTGGTTTTGTCGAACGATAATATGTTGGTGGGCGCCATAAAGTTTGATAATAATTTAGGTTTGGCTCAGAATGACGGATCGGTCGTGTTGTTGCGTTCGGACGGGTCGGTCGCAGACACTGTTGGCTGGGGAAATAATTCAAAGTCTGCAAGTTCGCCAATTAAAGGCGGTGTGAAAATTGTTTGGCGCTGTTTTGTTGATGAAAATATTATTGATTCGAAATTTTTGTCAGGTAAAAATCTTAACAATCAGGAAGTTGAGCCGTATTCACGACCAAATTGTAAGAGTCCAGAGCCTAAACCTGAACCTTCAAAAGAGCTGAATAAATGTGAAGGTCTGAGGCTAAGTGAAATTGCGTCGAATGTTGATGAACAATTTATTGAGATTATCAATTCTAGCGAAAAAACCATCATTACGACAGGCTGTAAATTGACGGTTGGCGATTCTGGCGTTCGTGAAAATATTGGTGACATCGAATTAAATCCTGGCGAATTTTTAACGATCAAAATAAAAAATACGAAGCTGAAATTGCCAAAAACAAAAGGAAAAGTTTATTTACTAGACGAGGCTGGCTCGAAAATTGATTCCGCTGAATATGAGAAGTTATCGAAAAGCTCTTCGTGGAGTTTGATTGATGATGAGTGGATGCAAACGTTTATGATAACTGAAAATTCTGAGAATATCTTTAAGGAATATTTGGATTGTCAGAATGGTTACGAGCGAAATGCGCTGGGTAGATGTGTGAAAATTGCCATTCCGCCCGTTGAAAGCCCTTGTCCTGTTGGTCAATATCGTCATCCAGAAACTCGCCGTTGTCGAAAAATTGAAGCGGCAAAAACTATTACGCCCTGTAAAGATGGTTATTATCGTAGTGAAGAAACTGGCAGATGCCGATCTATCGCATCGGCGGCGGCAAAAACTTTAAAGCCTTGCCCAGAAGGTCAATTCCGCAATTCAGCTACGGGTCGATGTAAGAAGATTGCTTCTACCGATGACATAGCAAAAGAGTGTCCAGAAGGATTTGAGCGTAATCCGCAAACTAAGCGATGTCGAAAGATAAAATCTGCAAATATGCCAACTGTTGGTTCGGCGGCTGCTGAAGTTAAGCAAGTCGCTGGTGCTACTTGGGGCTGGTGGGTGTTTGGTGGCGTGAGTTTGTTGGCTGTTGGTTATGGTATATGGCAGTGGCGATGGGAAATTTCGCAATTTGTACGAAAAATCCGTGAACGCGTTAGGTCTGCAAGCGGTAAATAATTGCTATAATAAAGATATGAGAATTATCGGGATTGACCCAGGAACGGGAATTTTGGGGTTTGGCGTGATTGATTTTTCTCGTGGCAAGTTCAAGATGGTCACGGCGGGAGTTGTGACGACGCCGGCACATACGCCAATTGACGAAAGGCTTGAAGATATTTTTGATAGCCTAACAGAGATTATTGCCGAAACAAATCCTGATGTTATGTCGATTGAAAAGCTATTTTTCGCGCGTAATGTTACGACGGCGATTTCTGTGGCGGAAGCGCGCGGCGTGGCGATGTTGACTGGGCGAAAAGCTGGAATGCCGATTGCTGAATATACGCCACTGCAAATAAAACAAACTTTGACCGGATATGGCAAGGCTGATAAAAAGCAAGTTCAGGAAATGGTGCGACTTAATTTAGGTCTGAAAGATGTTCCTAAGCCGGATGACTGCGCGGATGCTTTGGCTGCAGCAATTACACACGCAGCGATGAATCGGGTATAATTGAAATATGATTGCACATGTTTTTGGAAAAGTTGCTGAGAAGTTTAACGGCTCGTTAGTCATTGATGTTCATGGTGTTGGATATGAAGTTAGCGTGGCGACTAATGATTTTGACGCGGTAATATTAGACCAAGAAGTAAAATTTTACACTTATCATCACGTGCGCGAGCAAGCTGAAGAATTGTTTGGTTTTTCGAGTTTGGCGGCGAAAAAGTTATTTGAAATGCTAATCACGGTTCAGGGGGTTGGCCCGAAGGCTGCGCTGGCTATCTTGAGCTTGGGTGATGCTGAGCAAGTGCGCAACGCTATTGCTAATGCTGACAGTGGTTTTGTGCAAAAGGCTACTGGCGTCGGCAAAAAAACCGCCGAGCGAGTGGTGGTCGATTTGAGTGATAAAGTTGGTTTACCGACTCATTACGGCCGAGCGGAAGCTCCGCTACAGACTGAATTAAACACTTCCGATGAAGCTTTGGAGGCGTTGATGGCTTTGGGCTATACATTAGCGGATGCCACTAAGGCGCTTGAAAACGTCGATATAAATTTGCCAACTTCTCAGCGGGTGACTGAAGCTTTGAAGAAGTGAGGTTTTAGTAATTGATATCTATTACGACTCGTTTTCTTCTTTAACTGTCTGCTTTGCTTCTCTAATGAGACTTTCTATGTCGCCGGCTGTTAGTCTGTTCCAATCATGAAAGCTCTGAACACTACGGCGCAATAGCTGACCTTGTTCGCCAGTAATTCCATATAAGCCAGGCAGATCATCAAATTGGTGATTGCACGACTCTTGGTCGAATATTTCGGCCTGCTCTTTGTCAGAAGCGCCTTCTTTCGATGCGATTCTATCGCGCCATAAAAATGGGTATCCTACTAGCAAGTTAATTACGTGTTTTGCAATTTCTGTTGATTTGGGGTCGTATTCTTTTGTTTGCTCTAAATTGCTATATCCTCGCTCAGTCAAGGTGTTGCTAATATTTTCTATATCAATTGCGACCCTGGTCGACTCAATTCCTTCAGATTCGTCGCAAGGCGCTAAGCCTAGCTCAGCCAAAATATACGGCACTGCCTCTGACATTATCCTAATTCCTTCTGGGACTTGGTCATATACTTCTCTTATGTCTTTTTTTCGGTTTTTGGCATCAAATTCCGGCATTGTAAACTCCTAGTTTAATTGTAGATACTAATATTATACCATAAATGCTATAATTAGTGTATGGCAATTGAGAGAATAGGCGATTCATCACTGACCCCAGAACTGGATGAACCGAGCCAAGAAATATTTCAGGATTGGCCCATGTCTCACAGTGAGAAGCTGTTATCTCCTCGTTACATTGGTAAAACTGTTCTGATATAATTTATACCAGGAGGTATCATGAATACAGACGTGACAATGAAAGACTGTGAAATCTGTCCGCTGCTCGTTGGCCAAACAGCGTCTGACGACAATGTCATACTACAAACCGAACGTTGGGTGGCGGTGCTTGATAGAAATCAATGCTATTTAGGTAAGTCATTTATCACCCTGCGCCAGCACAAGGAGACGTTGTCGGAGTTGGACGAGGCAGATTGGATGGAGCTGCATCAGGTGATTTGTCAACTCGAGCAGGCAGTTAAAGGAGCGTTTGGTGCCGACGTGTGTAACTGGGAGTGCTTGATGAATAACGCAGTGAAAGCTGGTCAGTCGACACATGTGCACTGGCATTTACATCCGCGGTATCTCGCTGGCACCACCTTTGCCGGCGAGGAGTTTCCTGATCCAAAATGGTCGCGGCACTTAGGGGACGCGGTGCATATGGTGAGTGATGAGGCCTTTCGCGAAATTATGCAGGTACTGCGTAGTCGGCTTACAAGAGCTTAGTTCGCTCCGGTTTGGATGATATAATGAATGTATGGCAATTGAGAGAATAGTTGATACGAGTTCGCATGATGACGACTCTGAAGAGCAGCGAATTGAAGTTAGTTTGCGTCCGCAGAGTTTTTCTGAGTATGTTGGCCAGGAAAGATTAAAACGTAATTTGCGATTGGCGATTGATGCGGCTAAAAAGCGCGGAGAGCCGTTGGATCACGTATTATTATATGGTCCGCCGGGGCTTGGTAAGACAACTATGGCGACGGTGATTGCTAATGAAATGGGCACGAATCTGCGAATTACCAGTGGTCCGGCTATTGAAAAAGCGGGCGATTTGGCGTCGATTCTGACTAATTTGTCGGACGGAGATATCCTGTTTATCGATGAGATTCATCGGTTGGGGCGATCAGTGGAGGAGATTTTGTACTCCGCAATGGAAGATTTTAAGCTGGATATTGTGATTGGAAAAGGTCCGGCAGCACGTTCAATTCGATTGGATTTGCCGCGATTTACGGTGATTGGTGCGACGACGCGCACTGGAAGTTTGGCGGCACCTTTGCGTGATAGGTTCGGGCATATTTATCGTTTGGAATTTTACACGCCAGAGGATATTGCGAAAATTGTGACGCGTAGTGCAAAGATTTTGGAGTCGTCAATTCGAAGTGAAGCGGCGGATTTATTGTCGACGCGAGCGCGCTTGACGCCACGTATTGCCAATAGACTTCTTAAGCGCGTCCGTGACTACGCCGACGTTAATGGCGACGGAATAATTGATGTAAAAACTACAACCAACGCTTTGGAAATGCTGGAAGTGGATGAGTTGGGCTTGGATCCGGCTGACCGTAATTTATTACAGTCGATTCTGGAAAATTATGGCGATAATCCTGTTGGGCTAACAACAATTGCGGCGCTGACTGGTGATGAAGCGACAACAATTGAGGATTTTTATGAACCATATTTGCTACAAATTGGTTTTATTGAGCGCACGCCGCGTGGTCGTCGAGTGACGATTAAAGCGAAGCGGCATTTGGGAAGATAGTTATCGTATTCTTCGGCTTTTTGTGCTTTAATAAAACCAGACAAACTTAACTAGGAGCCGCCATGGGCAAAAAACAAGACTATCTTAAGTTCTGTCGTGTTATAATATAGGCATGAATCCACAAACATCCTCGTCAGAAGATTTAACGCAGCCTGTTGCGTATGATGCTGATGGTCGACCACTATACCATCATCCGCCGCAGACTGGTCGTCCAGCTCCGGTTGTGGCGCAGACGAATTCTTATGTGACGGCAAAACCGGAAATTATTGATGGGGAGAATTTTGATCCGCGATTGCGTAGTCAATATGCTAATGAACCGCAAGTCGTACATGTTGCCAGGGATATTGACCCGAAGCCGTTTACTATTAGTGACGACCTGAAGCAAAAGCATGAAAAATCAGTTCAGCAATACCCGAATCTCAATTTGAGCGAAGGCGAATATATTATTTTGGATATTAAACGCCATCCAATTGGCATGCTAATCCCGACGGGAATCTCGGTTTTCTTGGTGGTGATGATCATGGTGTTTGTGATGTTTTATCCGTCAATTGCTCGAGATTCGATTATTTCGCCGATGCCTTCACTGACCGATGTGTTTGGTGTGGCAATGTTGCTTATTGGGATAGTGGCGCTTGGTGGTGCGGTGTCTTTGTGGATATATTTGCAAAATCACTTTTACATGACAAACGAAAGTGTGATTCAGGAAATCCAGGGTAGCTTATTTTATAGGCATGAGCAAACGGTAAGCTTAGGCAGTATTGAGGATGCAAGCTTCCTCCAATCTGGAATTATTCAGACTCTTTTCAATTATGGCACGATTCGCCTCAGCACCGAGGGCGAAGAAACGACATATATATTCCATTTTGTGGCAAATCCACGCAAGCAAATTGCGATAATCAATAATGCCATTGAAGACTTCAAGAATGGTCGCCCTGTTTGTGATGATTAGCTAATTATTTATGGCGACTTTCTTTTACGTAGTCGTCTTCATCGACAAGCGTCGCAACGAGTTTGTATGACTTACATTTTCCGTCATTACAATTTGAAGACTCGTAGCGATAGCTGCTGTCTTTCTCGCCAATTTTCTTACCTTGCGGATCTTTTAATAATGCGGGATCCATAGTCGGAAGCGTACCTTCTTCTAACTTCTCTGGGTAATAGCCATTTTTAACGTAAAAACCTTCTTCCAGACTATAATGCATGGCGTTAATCGCGGTGCGTTTTTTGACGTTGTTTGATTCGTTGGCCAATTTTGTATATTGTGAGAAACCTAAGATTGCGATAATAATCAAGAAAGTCGCTACAACCAAAAGTTCAATAATAGTGAAACCGTTTCGCTTATTCATGAATGTAATTATAGCAAATCTTGCGACAAATCGGTATAATAAAGGAAGTAACTAAGGAGGGAATGCTATGGCAAAATCAGACAGTAAAACAGTAAATCCAGAAAAGTCAAGTCAGGCATCGGATAAAAAAGTTGATGAAGGTAAGCTTAAGGCGCTTGGTCTAGCAATGGATCAAATCACCAAGCAATTTGGTGACGGATCAATTATGAAATTGGGCGAGGCTCATAAAGTTGATGTTGAAGTAATTCCTTCTGGTGCTTTGAGTTTGGATTTGGCGCTCGGTGGCGGATATCCAAAGGGTCGTATCATAGAAATCTATGGTCCAGAAAGCTCGGGTAAAACAACATTGACGCTTCACGCTATTGCAGAAATTCAGAAGCAGGGCGGAACGGCGGCGTTTATTGATGCTGAGCATGCCCTTGATCCAGCATACGCTAAGCGTCTGGGTGTAGACACGGAAAATTTGTTGGTTTCTCAGCCAGATAACGGCGAGCAAGCGTTGGAAATTACGGAGACGTTGGTTCGTTCGAACGCGGTGGATTTGGTGATAGTCGACTCGGTGGCTGCCTTGACGCCACAAGCTGAAATTGATGGCGATATGGGTGATTCTCATATGGGTCTTCAGGCTCGATTAATGAGTCAGGCTCTACGTAAATTGACGGGAATTATCAATAAATCAAAAGCCACGGTAATCTTTATCAATCAGATTCGTATGAAAATTGGCGTGATGTTTGGTAATCCTGAAACGACAACTGGCGGTAATGCGTTGAAATTTTACGCATCGCAGCGAATTGACATTCGTCGAATTGGTCAAATCAAAGTTGGCGATGATATTATTGGTAACCGCACAAAAATTAAGGTTGTGAAAAATAAGATCGCACCGCCGTTCCGCGTGGCTGAATTTGACATTATGTACAACGAGGGAATTAGTAAAACTGGCGATATTCTGGACTTGGCGGCAACGCACGGTATAGTTGAAAAGTCGGGTGCGTTTTATAAATATAACGGCGAAACGATTGGTCAGGGGCGCGATAAAACGAAGACTTATTTGAAGGAAAATCCTGAGGTTCTGGCGGAAATTGATCAGAAAGTGCGTGATAAAGTGAAGGAGGAGGAAAAGTAATGCGAGCAGTAGAGTCCAGATATTCAGCCGAACACCACATGGCGTCAGTTAATCTTATTTTTGATGACGAGCAGACTACTTACCTTCGAGAACTGTCGGAAAAAATGAATCTTGATTTCGGTGAGTTTATTCCGCACGCAACGCTGATCAATGTAACTGAGCAGGATATACCGCGTCTCAAGCTAGCTGCCGCTGCGTTGCCGTCCCTAGATAAACTGGTGCTTGACGGTGTCAACTTCTTGCCAGATGAAGCTGGTAACTGTGTTTGGGTTGAGTTGCGCGTACAGAAAACCTCCTGGATGGTTGAAGTGCGTCGGAAGTTGCTTGAAATGCTGGATGATATTCATCCGGGGCTGGATATCGATGGATTTCGCCCACACATTACGCTTGGCATTGTCGAGGCTGGTACGCTTGGCGATGTCGATATGAGCGCCATTCCGCGCCAACTGCCGGTTATTACTAAGCCGCGTGCTGCTGCTTGTTATAACGGCATGCATGGCAAAGTG
>CALHQU010000051.1 GCA_938038145.1 uncultured Candidatus Saccharibacteria bacterium | reverse complement strand
TATATTAGAGGAACTCGCCGTCGGGAGTTCATAGACTTTGACTATTATATGGAATATATAGATATAAGTCAATTTGTGAAGCAAAATCCTTGTTTATTTATTGTAAATACTTTACAATAGGAACATGACGCAAATTGTTAGGCGATCAACAAAATACACGAATGACGTGATGGCGATTTTAAAGAGCAAACATCACGCGACGAATGCGGAAATTGCTCAGGAATTGCGGAACATTCATCCTGAAGTCAGCGACACGACGGTGCATCGAATAACTCAGCGCCTGTGCGGCGACGGGATAATTGGTTTGGCGCCGCCGACCAAAAAAGGTTGCTTGCGATATGATATTCGTAAGGACGATCACGATCATTTTGTGTGTAGTGACTGCGATGGCTTGATGGATATTAAAATTGCCGATGAGATGAGAAAGCAAATTGCGCATGAAATTAGTGATTGTTATATTGACGGCCCGTTGGTTGTGACGGGAGTTTGTAAAAAATGCCAGAAAAGGAGGAAATAATGGCTTTATATGAAATTACAACAAAGCAAGAATTCGAAGATAAGGTGCTAAAAAGCGACAGTCCTGTACTAGTTGACTTTTGGGCGCCGTGGTGTCCGCCATGTCGTGCAATGGCTCCGCTTTTGCATCAAATTGCTGAAGAAACAGAGTTTGATATTGTTAAGGTTGACACTGAAGCAAGTCAGGAAAATGCGCAATTGGCTATGGAATATCGCGTGCAGGGAATTCCAAACATGAAGATTTTTGTTGGCGGCGAGGAAGTTGCTGAAATGATTGGCATGAAGCCAAAGCAGACATTGATTGACGCTTTGGAAAAAGCTGCGAAATAAAAAATAGAAGGGGGATTTATGAAGGGTTTTAGTGGAAATATCGAAAAACTTACATTGGCAAATAATAATTTTCGTCAAGTTCTATATACTGCCAGGCATTGTCAATTGGTGTTGATGAGCCTGCCTGTTGGCGGGGAAATTGGTTCGGAAATTCACGAGGAAAATGATCAGTTTTTCAGATTTGAGTCTGGCGAAGGTAAGGTTTTGATTGATGGCAATGAATATATTGTTTCTGACGGTAGTGCTATTATTGTGCCGGCGGGCGCTGAGCATAATGTGATAAATATCGGCGAGAAGCCGCTTAAACTCTATACGATTTATAGTCCAGCACATCATAAGGATGGAATCGTTCGGGCGACTCGCGAAGAAGCGGAGGCTAACGAAGAAGATTTTGACGGTGTAACTACCGAATAAACTGTCGCCAAAGGAGAAAGTTTTTACTAATTATGTCTCGCAAAGGATCGATAGTTGGCGAGATGCTCAGCTCATTCGTGCGGGCAATTTTTCGTGGAACTGCATGTGTCATATCGCTAGTTTTTAGGATTGTACCGTAGAAGGACCGCGTACGGGTGATTGTTTATCGTGATGATGGTGATATTTTGCTGGTCAAAAATTGTTTTAGTCGCCAAAAGTGGGCTCTACTGGGAGGCGGGGTGAAGCATAATGAGAGTTATGGACAGGCTGCCGTTAGAGAAACCTTGGAAGAAGTTGGATTAAGGGTGCATAATCTGCGATATCTCGGAGAAGCTAATTCTCATGAATCATATGCCAAATTTTCAGTTCGAGTTTTTGCGGCGCACGCGTCTGATTATGACATAAAATGCAACTTTGAAATAATGGAAGCCCGGTGGTTTAATAGGGATTATCTTCCTAAAGAATACACTTTACTAACTAACTCTTTATGACATAATTGTAATATGGAGAATATATTTGATATTATTGAGAAAAGTAACAATTAATTTACTTTATCAGTGTTGATAATATAGTAAAATTGATTAACATAAGAAGGTGTTTTATGAAGTATGAAGATATTATATTAAATGTTTCAAATGATACTATTAGTGATTATAAAGTATTCAAAGGAATAAAATTATATTCTGAAATGTTTAAA
>CALHQU010000050.1 GCA_938038145.1 uncultured Candidatus Saccharibacteria bacterium | reverse complement strand
TATTATTAATAATTATTTCTTACATATTCGAGAAGTGCCCTTGCAGAATCCCTATGCATACCACTTCTCTCCTTGCCACCCCTGTAATGAGTAACCATTTTGTCTTGTCTGTCTACATCAAATGAGCCGTCCATCATAGCAATTGCCAGCACTACAGTATATTCACGACTGCGCATTTTACCCGCATAATAATTACCTCCGAGGTAATTAGGAGATTTTAGATTATCATATGAGTCGCGAAGGACTCTGTCTGCCAAAGCGCCTGGATTAACTACCGCCAGCCTATCAAGACTGGAGGTTAAATATTCAAACAAGCGGCAACGCGTAAGATGACTAGATCTAATGCCATTTATGATCGCTTTAGGGTCAAATGCTCTCTCGGGATTAATTATTTGCATTAACGATGGATTCGTAGCTAAATTATCAATAGCCTCTTTCGCAGCATTAAAACTCTTCTCAGATACAGGAACTCCTTTTGGGTTTCTAACGGCAGCGTCCTCTACATTATTTGACGGCACATAATTCGGATCGTATAGATAATCATAATAGTTTACTCGCACAGATTCGTTCTCAAAAGGCATGCCGTCTACATCAGTCTCTAGAGGCTTCATCAGTTCTCGCACCCTCTCGTCAAAACGATTTAGCTCTGGGCTATCGCTTTCATCTAGCCCCGTCTCTACTGGCTTTTTAACTGATTCAACCGCTGGCAAACCTACTGCGCCATTGGCTTCGGTTGCCCTGATCAATTCCATGGTCGGTTCAGGTATCTTCAAGGCTGGTGAGCCGACGCCAGTCTTATCCGTCTTCACTAGCGAAACTTCAACAGCCTTAACGGCTAGATTCCCCATTGCGGGACTAACTTCATCCGCTAAAGATTTCTCATGACCAGAGGTACCTTCAACCGAACTATTGCTTGGGCTTTCTACGCCTGAGTCTGATCCCACCTCTGGAGCCAAAGACTCAATCTCACTACCAACCGTATGTTTCTGCCGCCAAATCTGCTTAGCTTCTTCAATCATTTCCTTAGGAGTTTTTCCGTAAAGATACTTAATATAATCTTCATTTAGACCCTGAATGTCCTCCAACGGCACAAACTCAGTTTTAATATCAGTTCCAACCAGTTTATATGCTTCCATAAGCAGCTTAATCGGACCAATACCCTCCTCAGAATCAGTGTCACACACGACCGACATACTAATAGGATTCCAACCTCTGTCATACTTAACGTCCTTTCCGTCTCGACCACTGCGAATAACGGTTAGTGGACGCCTTGCATCATCTGGATCAACATCGACATGAAAAGTTGCAACTACATAGTCTTCCAATGTTTTCGGTTCTTGTTCGTGATTTCGTGTTGGTTTTTGGGGATTTTCCATATGTTTATTTTATATCAAAAAATAATAAAAAAGTCAACCCCCCGTAGAGGCTGACTTCTTTTACTCAGCTTAGCTTCTATTGAATACCCAAATGATGTTTTACGCGTGCCACAACGTCGCCAATTACAACCTGAGATTTCACCAGATAATCATCAACACCCAAGCTCTCAGCACGTTC
>CALHQU010000049.1 GCA_938038145.1 uncultured Candidatus Saccharibacteria bacterium | reverse complement strand
CGGGCAAGCTAGCGACGAATGAACAGATTATTAAATATGCAGAAGACAGGGATATTTGCAATATTAAACCGAATAACGACTTAAAAGTTGCTTATAGGATCATAAGTAGTACGATTGGCTCTAAGCGCGGAAAAAAACAGAAAAGAGTCAATATAAGATGTAATTATACGATTCGACGACAACTTGATAATGTGGATCGCAGCACGGATATGGTAATGATGACGATTGGTGGAAATGATTTGGATTTTGACGGCATTGTTAAGTCTTGTTTTGCCGCTGTAATAAGATCTGCTTCAGATTGCAAAACAAAGATAAATGACGCAAGAAATAATATGGGAGATTTAGAGCTAAATCTTAGAGGTATTTTATCATCGCTTAATTCTCGTTTACGTCCAGACGCGAAAATAGTCCTTTTAGGATACCCGCTACTAGCACTTGATAATGGCGAGAAGCTATCCGATTTTTCGGTTGCTAGCGAAGTGCGTAAGTTAGGGCTGGAAGGTAATTTACGCCAGAAAAAGGTGGTTGAAGAATATAATAAAAGCCTCGGTAAAGAGAAAGTGATTTTTATTGATAGTTTGCCAAAGCGGTTTTCTGGACATGAGCCAGACGCCTCAATATTTAAGAGGAATCACGATCGTTGGATTCATGAATTCCTTGAGCCAAATGCATTCAATATGAGCTCGTGGTATCATCCAAACTTCTTTGGGCATAGCAATTATATGTCAGCACTTCGCGAAAAAGTACCACTGCCTAATTTGGTGAAACCAATAACGAAAACGAATGGCGATATTGATATTGTATTTGTTATTGACACGACCGGTTCGATGGGTAGTTCAATTAATGCTGTTAGAAATAACATTCGAAATATAGTTGAGTCGATCAGTTCGAAAACGAAGAGTGCTAGATTTGCACTGGTTACTTATCAAGATCATCCGTGTTGTGGCGGAAGCTCGGGAGACTATCCGTCCAAAATTGAGACAGATTTTACGAGTAGTGCCGAGGTGTTTAATAAGGCTGTCAATTCTATTCAACTCGGTAATGGCGGCGATGATGAAGAATCTGTTTATTCTGGCATTAAGGCGGGGCTGAATCTACAGTGGCGAGCGGGAGTAAAAAAGATTATGATTGTGATTGGTGACGCTCCAGCTAAGAATCCAGAACCAGTTACTGAGCTAACCGAACAATCTATCGTTGATGCTGCTTATGCTGTTGATCCAGCTCAAATATATATTATTGATACTTCTGGACATGATGCGATGGCACCTGTGATGTCTTTGGCTGAAAGAACGGGCGGCGCATATTTAC
>CALHQU010000048.1 GCA_938038145.1 uncultured Candidatus Saccharibacteria bacterium | reverse complement strand
TTTCGCGTACGGAGCGGTGGAATAGCAATGGCTCTTGCGGTACGTAAGCGATTTTGGCGCGCAAACTTGCTTGGGTGACTTCGGAAATATCTTGTCCATCGATGGTAATTTTTCCCGAGTCAATATCAGCGAAGCGTAATAGCAATTTGGTGAGTGTCGTTTTTCCGGAACCGCTCGCTCCAACCAAACCTATTTTTTCGCCTGGTTTAATCTCCAGAGAAAAGTCGTGGAATAGGGTGTCGCCTTGACCCTCGTCGTGCGTGAAAATTATTTTATCCATGGAAATTTCGCCGTTTGTAACTTTTAGTTTTGAATCGCTTTTATCAATCAATGTTGTTGGTGTTTGTAAGATTTCTACCATGTCATTTGCGTTACCGATAATTCGGTTGTAATTGCGCATAATTCCGTTCATGTTCCATAATTCATGAGCGACGCTGCCGGTGTAAGTGATTATAAGATAAACAGACGCCACTGATACTAAATTATTTTGAGCTGCGTACACTGCGAAGGCGATTGCCCCAATTTTAATAACCATGTTGATTGACGAATATATAGTGCTGACTTTTAAGAATCCACGCATTACGTCGAGGCTTGAATCTCGCCAAGAGTTGACGGTTTTTGTGAAAAATTTCTGTTCCGTAGCTTCGGCGCCAGATGACTTGACCGCTAGAACGTTTGAGATTACGTCGGCTAATTGTCCGTTCAATTTATTGCTGGCTTTGGCTTCTTTTTTTGTCAATTTCGCCATTGGCTTGGATCCGTAATAAACAACGAGGCTGAAAACAATTGAGAAGATGAGTAAGAATAACGCGTATTGCCAAAGAAGGGTTGACAGGACAATTATTGAACCGACCAGTGAAACAACTAGTGGCAAAACCGACCAAATTATCGTGTCCCAAAAACTTTCTACCGCGCCGACTAATTTATTTGTTTGACTAACGAGCGACCCGCCGAATTTATTTGAATGAAAGAATAATGTTTGGTTGGTTAATTTGCTGAAACATTGAGCGTATAAATCTCGTTGCATGGCGGTTTCGAATGTCCAGGCGAGATATAAGACTAATCGCCAGCCGATGACGCTTGACCACAATCCACTGACGCTATATAGGGCGATTAATGTCCATAGGTTTTTTGAGTCGTGTAACTGATTATGTTGGATAATGCTAAGAAGCTGAGCAATTATGAGCGGGCCGACAAAAATAGTAACCACGAGTGTGAGCATTGCAAAAAATATTGCCAAGTTTCGACGGTGTTTGTACGGCTCTGATACTTTTAAGAATAGACGAAATATTTC
>CALHQU010000047.1 GCA_938038145.1 uncultured Candidatus Saccharibacteria bacterium | reverse complement strand
GATATAATTACGAAATGGAAAAGTTTTCGGTATCTACCATAAATCCAGACATCACAGAGTTATCTAGTATTATGTATCGTCTTAACAATTTACCGATGGGGCATATAGCTCTATGTTCGCACAAAACAGATTCAACGATAGCATCTCTTCCTACGACCGTGACCACAAAGGAAAATGACATATATAGAACAGGGCGTGAAGACAGTATGCATGACGTACGTTTTGCAGATATGTGTATCAGTGGCAATACCTTATTGTCACGCCTCCCAGTAGCCCTTAAGCCTTATCCTGAAAAATTTTCTATACTAGCAGGCAGAGATTATGCAACAGGCGTAAGGCTAAATAAATTGAGCAAGGATAGACAAATAACCTTTGCCCATGTTGGATTTATGCGAGACAAAAAAGGAACATTACACACAATCACTCGTTTTGAAGAAGGCGTTACAAGCTGCGACAACCTTATATTTAATCCTGAGAGAACAGAACAAGAGGTCTATCTAGCACTTGCAACAGCAGCAGAAAGTTTATTATTCTTACATGGTGAAGCAGGTGTGACTCATGGCGATTTCCTACCACGAAATACAGCCTATGATCCAAGTCTACAATTTAGGATAATCGACACGACAACAACAAGGGAGTCTACAGATCCTGACGATTATTTTGATGACATACAAAGATATATGGTCTACGTGATACAAATGTTCACGAAAAATTCTTCATACCAAATGAAGTTATAAATGGAATATTCCTCGATCCATATCAAAAAACAGCAAGAGAAACACTACCAACCGGAATACGAAATACTGTGCTTGGTAAAGTAAGTCGGCTAATGATTGCTCTCGATAAAGCTTAGCGTCGTCGCTTACGCCTATGAAGATCAGCAACCTTCAATCGCACCATATGACGATCGATAAGCTGCTTGGCTTTCTCGCGCTCAACTTGATCACCAGCCTCATCACGCGCCTTAATAGCACGCTCCAGAGCTTTCTGAGTTTCCGCCTCGATGATATCATCGCCGTGATCAGCTTCATCAACCAAAATTTGCACCGACGAATAGTCAATTTTTACCACGCCACCAGAGATTGCGAAATACTCCAATTGACTATCCGAATCTTCTTTACGGCGACGCACAGTAATGACGCCATCCCGCGCAATCGTCACTAGCGGCTCATGGCTTGGGAAAACGGAAATTTCGCCGTCAGTAGTTGGAATTGACACCGAATAAACTTCTTCGTCAACCTTCGTACCGACAAGTGTGACTAATGACAATTTCATGACTATTTAGCTTTCTTTTCAGAATGTTTTTTAGCCTCGGCAGATTCAGCTTCAGCGTCGCGAGCAACTTGATCAGCCAGCGTACCCTGAACCATATAGAACCAGTTTTCAGGCTTATCGTCGTATTTACCAGCCAAAATATCGGAAGCGTCGCGAATGGTATCTTCCAATTTAACGTAAACACCTGGATTTCCAGTAAACTTCTCAGCCACGTGGAACGGCTGTGCCAAGAATCGTTGAATACGACGAGCGCGGGCAACAATCTGCTTCTGATCGTCCGACAATTCTTCCATACCAAGAATAGCGATGATGTCCTGAAGCTCTTTATATTGCTGCAAAATTCGCTGAACCTCGCGTGCTACGCGGTAATGCTCTTCGCCGACAATTTCTGGATCAAGCGAGTTTGAACTCGAGTCCAAAACGTCAACCGCTGGATAAATACCGATTTCCGTCAATGCACGGTTCATCACAATTGTAGCGTCAAGGTGAGCAAAGGTCGTGGCAGGAGCTGGGTCAGTCAAGTCGTCAGCTGGCACATAGACAGCCTGAACAGAGGTAATCGAGCCTTTCTTCGTTGAGGTAATTCGCTCTTGCAAAGCACCCATTTCCTGCTGGAGGTTTGGCTGATAACCAACCGCACTTGGCAAACGACCAAGCAATGCCGACACCTCAGCACCAGCCTGAGTGTAGCGATAAATATTGTCGATAAATAGCAAGACGTCTTTACCTTCATCACGGAAAGCTTCAGCCATCGCCAGACCCGACAATGCCACGCGCAAACGTGCTCCAGGCGGCTCGTTCATTTGCCCGAAGACTAGCGAAGTCTTGTCCAAAACGCCAGCTTCTTCCATTTCATAGTAAAGGTCGTTACCTTCACGAGTTCGCTCACCAACACCAGCAAAAACAGAGTTTCCAGAGTGGAACTTAGCGATATTGTTAATCAACTCAGTAATAAGAACTGTTTTACCAACACCAGCGCCAGCAAACAAGCCAGCTTTTCCACCCTTAGCAAGTGGCGCAATCAAGTCGACAACCTTAATACCAGTTTCCAAAATCTCAGTCTTATTTGACTGCTCAGAAAGCTCTGGAGCAGGGCGGTGAATTGGGGCGGTTTTTCCCTTTGGTTGCGGCTTTTCGTCAATCGCTTCACCGACAACATTAAACATTCGTCCTTGAGTTTCCGCGCCGACTGGAACGGAAATTGGAGCGCCAGTCGCAACAACTTCTGCGCCACGGCTCAATCCATCCGTCGAAGACAGAGCAATCGTTCGCACCGTGTGCTCGTCCAAGTGCTGAGCTACCTCCAACACCAACGTCTCTTTGCCATTCTTGACATGCAACGCGTCATAAATCGCTGGAAGTTCAACGTCTCGCGGAAACTCCACGTCAACGACCACTCCAACGATCTGAATAATTTTTCCTAGTGTTTTACTCATTTACAGCTCCTGTTGTATTATCAGTGATATTACCTTGTGCAGTTAAGAAGCCATCAACAAATTGACGAAGGTGTTCTGGAGACTGAATATCATCAATTGACTTAATGCCTAGTTTTTTGCATTGTTCATTCATTCTCTCAAGAGCAGCCATTGTGCCTGGAAGTCTATAATACACACCAGTCTCTCGATCAATTTGCAAACCACCTTCACCAGGTATAGTTGGCCGGTATGTGGAGCTAGTGTAATACTCATCAGGGACTAGACTTACCAACCATCCATACAAGGTTGGTGTTATGCGCTTATCTAAAACTTTAAATGCAAAATGCTTTGCAAGAAATTGTTTCACTTGTTCAATTGTAACCATCGCAGCTCCTTCATTTTTACTCATAATTGCTCCTTTACTTCAATATCTCCTTTATCATTGTTCCATCGCCTCCACGCCACCAGAAATTTCAGCAAGCTCCTGAGTAATCGCCCCTTGACGAGCTTTATTCATAGCTAGCGTCAAATCGTCAACCAAATCGCTGGCATTATCTGTAGCATTCTTCATCGCCATCATACGCATAGAATGTTCGCTGGCGCGAGCATCAAGCAACGCCTGCAACAGTCGCGCACCAACCAAACGATACGCCACCGCGTCCAAAACTTCTGGAATGCTCGGCTCATATTTGGCGTCAGAAATCGTATTAGAAACTTCGCTCGGATCAACCAAGATTTTCGTTCCTGCTGGCAATAACCTATCCAATTCTGCAGTCTGAACCATGCTATTGACAAAACGCGTATAAACAAGCGTAACTGCATCAACTTCGCCATTTTCAAACATATTTACTGCCGTGTTCAAAATCGTGTGGAATGTCAATCCAGACGGCTGATCTGGCAAATCTTCATACGTACCGATGATTTTCGTATCCTTAAGACGCGTTGCGAATTGCGAGGCTCGCCGACCAATCGTCAAAGTCAAGTTCTCAATTCCGCGTTCGTCATCACGCTTTAACAATTCCAAATACTTCTTCAAAACGTTGGTGTTGTACGCACCAGCCAAACCCTTGTCGCTGGCCACCACGATAATCAATCGCTTATTTATCTTTCGCCTAACGAACAGCGGGTGATTGTCGGTTGCGCCTTGGCTCGCCAAATAAGACAGCAATTCTTCCGCCGCCATCGTGTACGGCGCAGAAGCCTTGTCCGCCTCTTGAGCGCGACGCATTTTACTAGCCGCCACCAACTGCATAGCCTTGGTGATCTGCTTAGTCGAGTCCACCGAACGAATGCGATTTTTCAGCGCGCGAGTGCTCGGCATGAATTACTCCTCAAATCCTTTCGCTATTTCTTTCGTAGCTTCGTCAATCAATTTCAATTGCTCATCTGAAGGCTTGTCGCCCTTGTTCAACTCACGCATAGCATCTTTAGAATTTTTCCAGAGATAAGTCAATAGGGCAGACTGCGCGTCCTTAATCTTAGAAACTGGAACATCGTCAAACATACCGCTAGTCACAGCGTGGATACTGACAAATTGCTCCCAGACGCTCATTGGTTGATATTGTGGCTGCTTCAAAAGTTCAGTGAGTCGCTGACCGCGGTCAATTTGAGCCTTTGTTGCATCGTCAAGGTCTGAACCGAATTGAGCAAATGACGCCAATTCGCGGAACTGTGAAAGACCGAGCTTCAAGTTTCCGCCAACAGATTTAACAGCTTTCGTCTGAGCTGCGCCACCAACACGAGAAACTGATAGACCGGCTGAGATGGCTGGGCGAATGCCTTGATAAAATAAGTCGGTTTCCAGGAAAATCTGACCGTCGGTAATAGAAATCACGTTGGTTGGAATGTAAGCGGAAATGTCGCCAGCCTGCGTTTCGATGATTGGCAGAGCCGTCAAGCTTCCCGCACCGAGCTTATCAGACAATTTAGCCGAGCGCTCCAATAATCGTGAGTGCAAATAGAACACGTCACCCGGGTAAGCTTCACGTCCTGGTGGACGGCGCAATAATAGCGACATCTGTCGATAAGCCACCGCGTGCTTTGTCAAATCGTCATAAATCATCAATGCGTGACCGCCGTTATCGCGGAAATATTCACCCATGGCAGTACCAGCGTAAGGCGCCAAATAAAGCAGGGAAGCCGCATCGGACGGACTGGTCGCGACGATAATCGTCTGATCCATCACGCCTTCCTCCTTCAATCGGTCGACCAATCGAGCAATCTTCGACAATTTCTGACCAATCGCCACATAAACGTTCACCACGCCAGTCTTTTGACGAGCTTGGTTAATCATCGTATCGATAGCAATTGCCGTCTTACCAGTTTGACGGTCACCAATGATAAGCTCACGCTGACCACGACCGATCGGGAACATCGCGTCAATCGACATAATACCGGTCATCAGAGGCTCGTGAACTGACTTACGGCCCATCACGCCAATAGCAGGACGCTCAATTAAACCACGTTTCTTCGTTTTAATCGCTGGACCATCGTCAAGAGGTCGACCTAGCGGATCAACCACTCGCCCCAACAATTCTTCGCCGACAGGAACGTCTAGCACCGAACCTTTGCGGCGAACGCTAGCGCCAGCCTTAACCTTATCTTCGCCACCAAGAATCACCGCACCAATTTCGTCTTCCATCAAGTTCAAAGCAAACGCCTCAACCGTACCGCCGTCAGTTTCAATTTCTAGCACTTCACTATAGCCAGCACTACTTAAGCCGTGCACCCAAGCCACGCCGTCACCAACGCGAATAACCACGCCGGCATCTTCCAAACCTTCTGTCGCCTCCAGCTGCGCGATTTTTTCCCGCAGGCTTTTGGCTAATTCTGTCACATCAATCTTGCTCATTTTTCCTCCTAGATTTTCTTCGCCCGCAAGTCGTTTAACTTCTTCGAAACCGTTGCGTCCAGTGTTGCGGTCGGCGTTTGTAGCTTAAATCCGCCAATCAACGTCGGGTCAATTGATTCTCTTAGCGACACTTTTGGCTTGCTATTTTTATCGCTCGCCGCAGACGCCAGAAATTGCTCTATTTTACGCCTTGTATTGTCATCAAGCGCTCTCGCACTCTCGACCGACGCCACAATCTCACCGTTCTCAGCCAATTCTGCCTCAATATCTCGCACCAACAAATCAACTTCACGTTCATGCTTTTCGTAAATCAAAAGACCAGCAATTTCTTCCAACACTGCGTCATTGCCAGCTAAAATTTGTTCAGCTGCGTACTTTGCCAACTTTCTCCTGGACACTAATCTCATCTATTCAGCCTCCTCAAGCGCTTCCGAAATCAGCTTTGTATCTTTCTTCGCATCAATTTTCTCGCCCAAAACCTTGCCAGTCGCTTCAGCCACCAACTCTAATGTCGAATTGTGCAGGTCTTTCTTAGCGTTTTCAATTTCTTGAGCAATCGTATTATGCGCTTCTTTAATCAAAGCTTCAGATTTGGCAGTCGCTTTTTTAGCCGCTTCTTCAACAACTTCGGTCGCTTCTTCTCGAGCAGACGCCACGATGTCGCTAGCTTGCGCTCGCGCTTTTCGCATCATTTCGGCGGTCATTTCTTCGGCTCGGTCGGCATTTTCCTTGGCAGATTTTGCCGCCGCGTCAGCCGCTTTCAAGTCTTTTTCTCGCTTGACGAGCATTTCCATCATTGGCGGATAAACAAACTTGCGAAGAACAAATAGCAAGATTAAAAATGCTACCGTCTGAAACGCCAACAGCGCCCAATCAATACCTAGCGAATCAAACAAACCAGCTTTTTCCGATGCGCCAGAATTGGCAAATTGTGTTAATATTTTCTCCACAATTTACTCCCGAAAACTACATAACTTTGCCGACGATTGCTGCGACGAAACCGATAATAGCAATAGCGTCGATGAATGAAATACCCAAGATCATCATTGTGCGTAGGTCGTTGATTTTTTCTGGGTTACGACCAGCTGCGTTCATGGCTGCCGCGCCAACGATTGCAGCGCCGATTGCAGCAAATGCAGCTGGGATTGCGTAGGTAAGTGTGAATGCTAATGCTTCCATGGTTAATATTCTCCTTTTAATTAATTATTACCTAATTTAATCACTCTCTGATATTGCTAATTTATTAGTTTCAACAGAGGAGTGAACTTCATCAATTGGCTCATGTGAATCATGGTGAGCCAGCCCCAGGGAAATAAACACAGTTGATAGCATAAAGAAAATATACGCCTGAATACCGCCAATAAACAGCTCGAAGAAATAGAACGGCTGTAGAGCCACAGGCGACAAAAACTTCGTCATGTAAGCGATAATTGCCAAGAGAATTTCGCCAGCCAAAACGTTACCAAACAGACGGAAACTCAGTCCCAGCATTCGCGAAAACTCAGCCACCAACTCCAAAATGCCGACAAATGACATGATTGGATCGCGCAGTGGGTTAACAAAATATCGCCCCAAATTGCCCTTAAAGCCCAAATACTTAAACGCGTAAATCTGCGCTGCGACAATCGTTACGATTGCCAAGCCGAAAGTCATATTAAGATCCGCCACGCCACCGCGGAATAGAGGAGTGTGATGCTCGCCAATTGTAATTGGACCAACGATCGGCAAAAGCCCCAGCCAATACTGCGCGACGATAAAGAAAAACAACGTAATACAAAGTGGAGCAACTTTACGCGCCCATTTTTGGTCTGGAATGACTTGGCAAACTGTATTATAAAGTCCGTCGAATGTCCACTGAATTAGCCTTGTGATAAAATTATGTTTCTTTTTACCCAAAACCGCCGCACGAGTACGAAACATTGCCCATACAAGTACGATCAATCCCAAGAATTCCATCAAGTGCGAATTCGTAATAGATACGCCAGCGACATTAAAAACTTCGTCAACCTTTACTGAAATATGCGGACCAGCGCTTGCCATATAATCGATCATTTCTTCAACTCCTGCTGTTTAATTTTAGCAATTTGCAAAACTACGAGAATCACTGAGATAATCGCGCCAGAAATAATTCCAGCAAGTAACCACCTTATCTTCATTCCGCTGACATTATCCAGCCACAATCCCAACAAAGTTAAGCCAATTGTCGGCAAAAACATTCGCCACATTGTACCAATCATCGTCCTTGCCAAAATCATCATCGCGCCAGAATCGCCTGTATCATTAGCCGAAATGTCAGTTTCTTTTACCATTACTTTCCACTATATCAATCTGTTATACTATTTTGCAAGATGCCACGGCGAAATTACTCAAAAAATAGTCAAAAAAGCCAAAAAACATCATTGATGTCAATTTCAGGGTTGGCTAATTGCCAGAAAAAACGTCGCTTCTCAACAGAGATAAAAGCCCGCCAAGCAGCAGAAATCCAAGAATTAGCAAACCCGAATTTGTCGATTGATATATATCACTGCGAATGGTGCAAAAATTGGCATTTGACGTCGAAGAATTCTAAATAGACGTAACCGTTATGTTATAATTGGAAGTGTTATTAAATAGGGGAATATATGAGCGAAGACACAACGAACAACCATCAAGACACAAAAGTTGTCGTATACAACACTAGCTGGTGTGCGTTTTGCCACACGGAAATGGAATGGCTGAAGAAGCTGGGAATTGACTTTGTTTCCAAAGATATCGAGGCCGATCCTGGCGCAAAAGAAGAATTGCTAAATAAAAATGGCGGCAATTTCCAAGGCGTGCCGGTAACGGATATTAACGGGGAATTAGTGCTTGGTTTTGATCGACCAAAACTACAAGATTTACTACGAAAAAACGGCTTACTATCCGACTAATTTTCTTAAAACGATTCAAGATTTTCCGTCAAATTCTGGCGGAAAATTTTTATTCTGCGCCAATTTGCACAACTTTTCCGCCAAGTTTTTCGCGGAAATAATTATCGTGGCTGACGTAAAGAATCGCGCCGGAATACTTGGCCAACGCCGTTTCCAGTTCTTCAATACTCGGCAAATCCAAGTGGTTCGTCGGCTCGTCTAAGATGAGCAATTGCGGGTCGTTCGCTAGCATAGCAATAATCTGAAAACGCGCCTTTTGTCCACCAGAAAGACGAGCCAGCGGCGTCATCCGATCAGCGTCTGTGAACAAATAGTCAGCCAAAAGTTGCCGAATTTTCGTATCAGAAATCGACAAATCGCGACTCATATACAATTTTTCAATCGCTTTTTCTAGCGGATCAGACAAATATCGCTCGTCAATTTCCTGCTCATAAACACCAATTCGAACCTGCGGATCAAGGAAAATATCGCCAGAATAAAGAACAGGACCGCCGTCAAAACTCTTGCCCGACGCCAAAATCATCCGAATCAACGTAGTCTTACCAGCACCATTGCGACCTCTAATTTCAATCGCTTCACCTTCGCGCAAATCAATATTCACGTCCTCAAACAATATCCGCTCACCAATCCCAACTGCCACATTTTCCGCTCGAACCAACACGTGTTGACTGCGACTGGATGCGTCTTTCATGCTCAGGCGAATATTACGCGACTTGAACTTTCCGTAACGCTCGGCCGATTTATAATCCAATTGACCAACGGATTCCTTGTCAATCCAAAACGTCGGCTTTTCCATTTCTGACAATTCCGCCAGCTCCGCTCGCGCCTCGTTCTCCAGCCGCTTAAATTTCTGAATCGTGCCAGGATTTCGTGACTTTTCCTTAAGTCTTTGATAATCCAAAACTTTTTGTTTCAGGTTAACAATTCGCTTCTCAATCTGCTCAAAATTATTCATTCCAGCCGTCGTTGCTTGAGCGTTTTGCTTCAAATACGCGTCGTAATTTCCGCGGTAACTAACCGCTTGACCGTCCTTAATCTCAACTATTCGATCAACTTGCCCAAGTACATCGCGATCATGCGTAATTATCAACATCGCTTGATGCGGCTGCGAATTCATCCAATCAATAAACTGCTGTTTCGCAACGTAATCCATGTGGTTGGTCGGCTCGTCAATTAGCGCTAAATGCGCCTCCGAGTGCATAATTTTAACAATCTCCACCAGCCTTTTTTGACCGCCAGACAGGGAAGAAATCCGCCGATTGCCATAACCGTCTAATTGAAAATTGCTCAGCTCTCGCTCAATTTTCTCTTCAACTTGATAAAATCCTTTTTGGTCAAATCGCTCCAGAGCCTGTGTATATTCCTCAATTTTTCGCATATTGTCGCCCATAGTCAGCGGATATTCATCAATAATCTTCTTTAATTCAGGATATTCCGGAAGTCCACTAAGAATGTACGCCATGACCGTTTGCTCACCCAAACCGTGATGCTCCTGAGCTGTAGTTGCTATTGTAATGCCACGACGAAAAACAACTTCTCCCGTATAATCGTTATCCGTGCCCGCCAATATTCCAAACAGCGTCGATTTGCCAACACCGTTACGACCAACCACGCCGACTTTCTCGCCATCGTCCACACTGAACTTGACGTCTTTCATCAACGTCTTATCGCCAAAACTTTTTTCAGTAATGTGAATATCAGCTATCATGCTTGAGATATTGTAACATAAGTCATATTTCAGCCGCACCAAACCAGCCTAAATATACTGTCGCGTTAAGTTTTGCTATAATATAATCCATGTCAAAGCCAAAAGCTAAAAAACCAGCCACACAGAATATTGTCAATCGTCGCGCACGGTTTGATTATGAACTTGGCGAAGAAATTGTAGCCGGCTTGGTTTTAACTGGAATGGAAGTACGAGCCGCCAGAGAAGGACACGTCCAACTTAAAGGCTCATTTGTTAGCTTAAGAAACGGCGAATTGTGGCTAAATAACGCCAGCTTTTCACTGCGATTAAACGTTCGCGGAGAAGCAAATAGCCGCTCAGTTGATACTTCGGCGCGGAAATTATTGGTAAGTAAAAAACAATTGTCCAATTTTACAGAAGCCAAAAAACA
>CALHQU010000046.1 GCA_938038145.1 uncultured Candidatus Saccharibacteria bacterium | reverse complement strand
GATTTACAGGAAGTGGTCGGTACGGCTTACCCAAAGATTGATTACAATGCAATCAATTCTATTATTAACTATATAGCCAGTCTATTTTTTGACACCTCCTCTACAAATCCTCAAGAAGCATACTATGTCTATAAGCATCGACGCTACCAGGAGTACTTCTTTATTACCTTGCTCCAAAAACAATATACGACAAATCCGAGTATTCTAAGAAAACTATCGATTTTATCTAATCTTGAGCTATTCCAGACATTCTTCATAAAGGGCTTACGCAAGAAGTATATCGAAGAGAATAATCTGATCGGTTGTCTTGACTTGAGCCTTCTAGACGTTTATCTAGGGAACCATTCTGGCTGGGGTGTAGATAGCCCTTACTATCTCAATTCACCTGACTTTATAAAGACTCTCGTAGACCAGCAGGACGCCGTCTTTAACGCACTATTTGAAGATGACAATCTGGACATTAGAAGTAAAGTTTTTGTCGATACCAAATTACTAAAAGATAAATTCCAGGAGTGGAAGCAAAATACAGATAACCTGACTCATTATCGAGCCGAGCAAGTGTTGGTTGACGGATGGCAGGAGGGGCGTTCACGTTTAATGAATCTTGTTGTAGACTTCTGGCAAGCTGGTCGAAAAGATATTGCAAATGAAATCATAAACAATATACGAGAAATTCAAACACTCTATAAAAAGAATAAATTTTTTGAGTTGCTAGACAAGCAACAACAGTATATTGTTGGCCCGTCTCACGATACATATAAATCTTGGATTTTTTACCTCATGAACATCCTTGGAGATAGTGCCGAAAAGATACTCAAGGAAAAAATCTTACCTATGATGAATGATAACGAAGACGACTTTGAGTCAAAGCGTGGAGTTGCCGAGGCTATAAAATCCTATCTATCTGTTCTTGTTGATAGTCAACCATCTCAACTGGTTAGCGTCATTGATAAGTTACCACAGCCAGTGCTTTTGGAGCTTCTTAAAATATTAACAAGAGTACCAAACCTAAAGCTATTTATTGAATACACAGAAATTCACGAAAGTGTGAGAAGATTTGTCGATACTTATGACTTCGAGCTAACCGAAAATAGCTATCATATTCTGTTTTTCAAGAAATACTTTTCACTAAATATTACCAAAGATGAATATGAATATCTGAACAAAAGAAAAAAGAAAATAGTAGATCAGCGAGATATTGACTGGCGAGTACATGGCTATGAAACCGAATTTGCGTTAATTGCATACGTTATTGGCGACTATTCTCTAGAGCAAGAGATTGCACAGGCAAAAAGCATACATGGACTCGACTCATACAGTGAACGTGTAGTATATGCGGCTCTCTATGTGGCATATATTTCTATGATTAAGGGGGAGGCTAGTTTTGAGTACGTATATCGTCAATATGCAAAATATTGTGAGTTGAAAGACGATACTCGCTACAACTCCAAAGCTCTGCTATTTCCAATTGCTGTGCTTTGGGCTTATATTTATGGTCACAGCACCGTAGATAATTCAATAAAGAAACTACTTACAAAAAGACTTGTTGAAGAGCTTCATATAAATAAATACAGTTTTTACCTCAATCTTAATACATATTTTCCGTCCTTATTTAGCAGCGTTGTAAGCGAATCTGAAATCGCATCGTTCGAGACCGACCTAGATACTTGGACAGACGATTTTCAATCCAAGGTAGACCGATATCTAGACCTTAGTCGGATGTATAAGGGAGTCAACCCACAAAGAGCATCCGAACTATTCATTAAGGCCATCGTAGACGGCACTCTGCGGCATGGCTGGAGAAAAGACCCAATTGTTCACTATGACCTTGTCAATGCTTTGGGAGTACTACTTGAGAAGCAGTGGCTGAGGGATGATGAGTTGGGCTCTGCCCTCGATAAAGTATGGAATCTTGTACTTAGGGCGTATGAAATATCAGATGGGAGTGGAACCTCTCGCGGCCCATACCGCTTTATTGAGACCGTAGCAAAATTTGATAGAGACATAGCAATTCGATATAAGGACAGGTATGTAGAGAAGGAAGGCAAATACAGTGTCTCGAATTCTTTATATACCCCAATTCTACTATCTAGAGTGCGTGAGGGTTTGTCTATTGAGTCTGTCGAGGAGGGTTTTGATGAATTCCAAATGGATTACGATTATGAGGGAAAGCCCTACGCTGAATATTACGAGCAAAAATTTGTTGTATATCTCGAAATCTCTAAATCGGAGCTATACTCTGACGAAGAGAAAGTCGAGGCACTCAATAAAGCCAATGAGCAGATTGCATCTATGCAGGACCAGGGGCTGACATATTACCTCTCTGACACTTATTATAAAGAAGAAGTACAAGATTTTTTAGAACTGTGTAAAAAGCTCAATATCAAAGCTAATATTAAGCTAGAGAAAAAACGTGACTCAATACCCATAAGAAAATACTCCCCTAGTAATGAACAGATATTTCGGGATGAGCTAAAAGACGCAAAGACTAAACAGAAAATACGAGGTGCATACAAGAGGCTCAGAAACTACAAGAATGAAATATCTCTCAAGGATGCTAAGTCGTGGGAAGTACTTATCGATAAGACATACGAGTTGTTTGGAAATATTAACTTATTTATAGAGTACCTGAATAGCATTAGCTATCCTCATTCGGATTATTATTCTTCAGATGGAAAATATGCTCATCTGGGTCTTGCATACACACTTGAAAACCCTAATTATAAGCAAGAGACTTTAGATTATCTATATCTTAATGGAGGACATGGCGGTTTTGGTAATCTTATTAAAACCTACGCCCATTTAAACGACCGAGAGATGACAATCAATCTATTTAATAGGTATATAGCCATGTGTAAGTTGTTGACCGAATAAGTCAGTGTCTAGTGTAAGTCTACTATTGGATACAGTATCAATTCTCCCTTCAAGAATTGAGCATACTCAACTGCTAGAATATCCCTCCATCTACTGATTTCAGCTTCGATTTCGTGTAAACATTGCGCATCACCCCGCACCAATTAGATATTTAGCCATCCGAACGGGTGGTTTTTTCGTATGTTAATCCTTAGATAGCTAATTACATTTGACATAATACCCCCAGGGGGTATATGATTGTTTTATGGATACAGCAGACATCAAACGACGAGCCCTGCACCGCACAAAGATCATATTAGGACAAATGCGCGGGCTCGAGAAACAAATTACCGACGACGCGTATTGCATGGATGTTTTGACCCAAAGTCTAGCAATACAAAAGTCGTTAGCGTCTCTCAATAAACTTATTCTGGAGCGACATCTCCGCACGCACATTGCTGATAAAATGGCGTCCGGTGACAAAGCTCAACAAAGTAAAGCTATAGAAGAATTGCTCAATCTATATGAATTAAATAACATAAGGACAAAATAATGAATCACGAATCTCACAATCATTGCAATACAAAAAATTCAACCAAACGTATGGCGCTAGCGGCAAGTTTACACTGCCTGGCGGGATGTATGATCGGCGAGATGATCGGCGTTACCATCGGCACGCACGCTGGATTTGCGCCACATACTACGGTCATTCTAGCATCAGTCTTAGCTTTCATTTCCGGCTACACCGCGTCAATCATGCCATTAGTACGCGCCAAATTATCGCTCGTAAAATCCTTAAAGTTAGTTTTCGCCGCCGACACATTATCTATATTATCAATGACCGTCGTAGACAACATAATCATGCTAATCATTCCGGGCGCCATGGATAAGAACTTAACTCATCCGATTTATTGGGTTAGCCGGCTAATTTGTATGTTCGCCGCGTTTGCCGTATCATATCCCGTCAATCTATATTTGTTACGTCGAGGCAAAGGTCACGCATTGACTCATCATTATCATCACATGTAATTTATTTGTTTTGATTTTCCCTATCATCTCGCTTATACTTAAACCATGAAAACTTGGCAAGATGTCGCCTCTCTTTATCAAATTTATCCGCGCAGTTTTCTGGATACGAATGGCGATGGAATTGGCGATTTGAACGGCATTACCGAGAAGCTGGATTATTTATCATGGCTGGGTGTCGATTCGATTTGGATTTCCCCGTTCTTTGTATCACCGCTAACCGACTTTGGCTATGATATCGCAAATTATCGAGCAATTGATCCGACTTTCGGAAAAATGCACGATTTCCAAGCGCTTCTTAAAAAATCCCATGATCTCGACATTAAAGTTATGATCGACCTCGTTCCCTGCCACACTTCAGACCAACATCCGTGGTTTCAAGAATCCAGATCTTCACGCGACAACCCCAAGCGAGATTACTATATCTGGCGCGACGGAAAAGATAATAGCGAGCCTAACAATTGGCGAAGTTTGTCTGGCGGCAGTTCGTGGGAATTTGACGAACACACTGGGCAATTTTACCTGCATTCATTCCTAAAAACGCAGCCAGATCTGAATTGGGATAATCCTGAAGTGCGCACCGAAATGAAAAACATAGTGCGATTTTGGTTTAATGTGGGCGTTGATGGAATGCGCGTCGATGCAATTTGGGGAATTTCCAAAGATCCTGATCTCAAAGACGACTCTCCAAATCCTGATTTTTATGGCAATCCAAACGATTACGGAGCATTTATCCACGACCACTGTAAAATGGGACCGCATTTTCAGGAATATTTGCAAGAATTGGCATCAATCTGCAACGAATATGACGACAAACAAATGGTGTTTGAATTTTATCCCGACGATAAGCTGGGCGATATTTATCATCAATACAGCCAGATCCTGACAGTCCACCCAAAAGCCTCGGCGTTTTTTATGGAATATCGCGACAACGAATGGCACGCTAAAAATATTGAGAAAAAAATCAATAATTACCTGCTATCATCAAATTCAACCACACCATTTTTCTGCATCGGAAATCACGATCAGCCGCGAATTGCCTCCAGATTGGGCGAAGAACGCGCCCGCGCCCTCAGC